>JBEGJD010000626.1:0-2837 GCA_041184765.1 Verrucomicrobiota bacterium
CGAGCTGGCGGGCGTTGTTCAGGATGGCCTTGTCCTGCGAGGAAACCCGCACCTTTTGGAAGGCGGGAATCGCCATCGCGGCCAGCAGGCCGATGATGACGACAACGATCATGATTTCGACGAGGGTGAAGCCTTGGCGGGCGGACTGCGGGTTTTTCATGGGTGGATTTTCCTTAACTTTGGATTTTACCCCCGCCTTCGGGGGCTTGCTGGTAGGAGAATCACCCTAGGAGCGCCACCGCCTGAGACAACCCGGAATTCCGCGAACGAGGGATTTAGTGAATTGCCCAACAAAATCGATCGCCCGGTGCCTCACGAGAGGCCACTACTCCGACCCATGAGGCAAGAGGACAGAAGCCGGAATCACAACGGGAAGAACTACCTGATCACCCAGCTCGACGAGGTCCCGGCGGTGCCCTGCCCTTGCGGGATGTCGCGCCGCGGATTCGCCACGCCCGACAACCCGCTGGCGACGATCCATCTGGTAGACATCTCGATCGACGCGAAGGTGCACTACCACAAGCGGATGACGGAAATCTACCTCGTCCTAGATGGGCAGGGTTTCATCGAGCTGGATGGCGAAAAGGTGCCAGCGCGACCGATGACCTCGATTTTCATCAAGCCTGGCTGCCGTCACCGGCTCGTCGGGAAATTCAAGATTGTGAATGTCGCCATCCCCGCCTTCGACCCGGCGGACGAATGGTTCGACTGACGGCACGAAAAAGCCGCGGGGGACGCGCTGGCGTCCGGCCCGCGGCCGAAAAGAGCCCGGAGCAAATCAGATCTTCGGGAACTTCATCCAGCGCGCGCCGGCCTTGCCGCTCTTCACGGCGGTCTCGATGAAGGCCATGCCGGCGAGGCCGTCGTCGATCGTCGGGAAGTCGTAGCCGCCCTTCGGTGCCTTGCGGCCCTCGATGGAGTCCGCGATGGCGACGGCGGCCGAGCGGTAGATGTTGGCGAAGGCCTCGATGAAACCCTCCGGGTGGGCGAACGGCGTGCGGATGGCGCCCTTGGCGGCTTCGCTATGGTAGCCGTTGCCGCGGCGGTGGACCTGCTGCGGGGCGTCGGCCTTCTTGAAGAGGAGCTCGTTGGGGTTCTCCTGGAACCATTGCAGGGAACCCTTGGTGCCGAAGACGCGGATGTTGAGGTTGTTCTCCTCGCCGCTGGAGATCTGGGAGGCGAAGAGGATGCCCTTCACGCCACCCGAGAACCGCACGAGGCAGTTGCCGTCGTCGTCGAGCAACCGCCCGGGGATGAACGTCGAGAGCTCCGCGCAGATCTCCTCGATCTCGAGACCGGTGATGTAGCGGGCGAGGTTGTGCGCATGGGTGCCGATGTCGCCCATGCAGTTGGACACGCCGGAGATCGACGGATCCATGCGCCAGTTGGCGATCTTGCTGATGGTGCCGGCCTCGAGGGCAGTGATGGCGTAGCCCTGCGGGTACTCGACGACCACCTTGAGGAGCTTGCCGAGTTTGCCAGTGCGCACCCAGTCACGGGCTTCCTTCACCATCGGGTAACCGGTGTAATTGTGGGTGAGCGCGAAGACCTTGCCGGTGCGGCGCACGACCTCGCGGAGCCGCAGGCCCTCCTTGAACGAGAAGCACAGCGGCTTGTCGCATACGACGTGGAAACCCGCTTCCATGAACGCCCGCGCGATCGTCGCGTGCGTGTTGTTGCGGGTGACAATCGAGACGAAATCGATGCGCTGGTCGGCGGGTAACGCGGCCTCGCCGGCGACCATTTCCTGGTAGGTGCCGTAGACGCGGGCCGGATCGAGGAAGAGGTCGGCGCCGGAGGCGCGGGACTTTTCCGGATCGGCCGAGAAACAGCCGGCGACGAGGTCGATCTCACCGTCGAGACGGGCGGCCATGCGGTGCACGGAGCCGATGAAGGCGCCGCGACCGCCGCCGATCATGCCCATGCGGAGCTTGCGGTTCAGTTTCATGGAATGAGGCGGGTTGAAGTTGCGGGGAAAAACGCGGCGGCGCGCTCAGAGCGCGACCGGCTTGCCGGTGGCGGCGGACTTATAGGCGCCGTCGATGATGCGCATCAGGGCGAGCGCCTGATCGGGGGTGTTGAGGGGCTTCTCGGAGCCCTCGAGCACGCGGATGAAATTCGCCGCGGAGCGCACGCGGCCCATCGTCTCGTCGGCCGGCACCACGATGCTGCGGTTCACGGAACGACCGTTTTCCTGGGTGTAGAGCTCGCAGGCGTCGATTGCGGTGTTGTCGAGCCCGTCGATGCCGAAGAGGCGACGCACCATGCCGCCGGCCTTCGAGCCCTGGAAAACCACGGAGACCTCCTCGCGCTGGTTCATCTCCGCCCACGACACGGCGAAGGACATCGACTGGCCGGACTTGAACGTGACGAAACCGTGCGCGGCCGCCTCGACGTCGGTGACGCCCTTGGCCACGTCAGGGATGCCCCAAGGGCCCTTGAAAGATTTGTTGGAAATGTGGTCGCGATAGGTGCGGGCGAGAATGTGTGCCGGCTCGGGGTAGCCCATGAAATACAGCCCGAGGTCGATCATGTGGAGCAGGTCGATGAGCGGTCCGCCGCCGGACAGGGCCTTGGTGGTGAACCAACCGCCGAAGCCGGGGATGCCGGTGCGGCGGATCCACTTCGCCTGGCAGCTGTTGATCGTGCCGACAACCCCCTGCGAGATGTACTCCATCATCGCGTAGCTCTCGGGCCGGGCGCGGTTGTTGAAGTTGAACATCAGCGTCCGGCGGGCCTTGGCGGCGGCCGTCCGCATCTGCGCCATCTGCGGCGCGGTGAGCGCGGGCGGCTTCTCGCAGAACACGTGCTTGCCCGCCTTGAGGGCCTGGAGGGCC
>JBEGJD010000627.1:0-3643 GCA_041184765.1 Verrucomicrobiota bacterium
GATTTCCACGGCCACGCGGCAAGTCTGAAGTGGGAGCCTGCTCTCTCTCCGGAGAGCGCCACGCCCGCGGCGCTGTGGCGGCGACTCAAGACACCGGCCGTGGTTTTTCCGCACGGGCCGATGGGCACTTCGCCGGGCCAGCCGGTGTGGGACACGACGGGCGGACGTTTCGGACCCTTCGCCGGTCAGGTTTTCACGGGGGATTACTCGCGGCTGGTCGTACGCGCATCCTTGGAACAGGTCGCGGGAGTCTGGCAGGGCGCGTGCTTCCCGTTCCTCGGACGCAACGAAGCGCCGCCGCACGTCACCGGCGCGCGCCTGAAGGGCGGCGGCACCCGCGCGGCCTTCGCGCCGGATGGCAGCTTGTGGATCGCGTGCACCGCGGGATGGGGCGCGGGTGAGGACGGACTGCAGCGAGTCCGCTGGGACGGTCGCGCCGGGTTGGAGATCCTCGATATCATACTCGCGCCGCGCGGACTCCGGGTGAGCTTCACGCGCCCGCTGCCGGTGGCCGAGCTGGCGCGCACCGCCGCGTACGAGGTGAACCGCTTTCGCTATTACTACCAATCGAAGTACGGCTCGCCGCCCATTGACGAGGCGCGCGTGAAGGTTGTCGCGGCGCGACCCGCGTCGGACGGAAAAAGCGTGGAGTTGGAGTTCGACGAACTGCTCGCGGGTTTCATCCACGAGGTTTCGGTACCGACCTTGCAGGCGGCGGACGGCGAGCGGATCGCCAACCCGCTCGGCTATTACACGGTGAACACCCTGCCTGACGGCACGCGGCCGGTGGGCGGAACCACGCGCCTGCCGCGGCCGGGCGAGACCGCGATGACCGCACGGGACGCCGCCAACAAGGGCACCTCGCGCGAGGCGCTGTTCTCCGCCGGGGAGAAGATCTACCGCGCGTATTGCGTCGGCTGCCACCAGCCCGACGGGCGCGGGGTGCCGGGCGGGGCCGCCAACTTCGTCGATGACCGTACCCGACTCGCGAAGGAGGACGCCGCCCTGCTGGCGATCATCGACCAGGGGAACGAGGCGAAGGGCATGCCGGCCTTTGGCGCGATCCTTAGCCCGATCCAGCGTCGCGCGGCCTTGGCGTACGTGCGCGCGGCGTTCGGTCCTGCGGTCGAGCGTTGAGCAGGGGGCAACGGGAGCGGCTTCGTACAATCCGAGGGGAGCGCCCTCGGATCTTCGGAGACTCCTTCCGCGAAATCCCCTCACTCCCTTTCGCTTTCCCTTATCCCTTCCAGCGCGGCCTAGCCCGAACGACACTTTGGTCGAGGCTCCTTCGCGCTGGGTTTTCCGTGGGCTCTCTCCGGCGTGGTCCCCTCGGAAATCCTTCACTTCACCGTTACGCGGTAAAGGTACGCGTCCGAGGTCCAATCCGTTTCCCCGGGTTTCGAACGCTGGAAGAGGCGACTCAAGTTGACCACAATCGCGCCGTCGGCGCGGTCCTCTCGGGCGGAGAAATTCGACAGGCTCATCATCTCGCTGTCTTCAGGACCGCGGTCGTCGATGGGTCGCACGGTCGCGCGCAACAGCCGGCCGGAACGAACATCGACTTCGCCGATCACCAGCGGGTAGCGCGGTCGATTCCCGTCCGCGTTATTTGGCGAGATGTTCCCGACCCAAAAAATCCGGCCGCTCGAATGGGGTACGAGCTGCGAGCAGGACGAAGGCGAGAAGAACGTCACCCCGTCGTCATAGGTCCAAGGCTCCGGTGCCGACCACGTGCGACCGCCGTCGTTCGACCGTGAAGCCCAACGGTAGGCCGGCAGCTGCGGCTTCGTGTGATTGGAGCCGCGGAGCACAGCGAGCACGGTGCCGTCTGGCAACTCGGCGAACGTCGGTTCGTCCATCCCGCGGGTGGAGCGCGCCGGGTCGGCCTTGATGAGTCCGGATAGCTCCCAGCTGAGGCGTCCGTCCTCGCGCCAGCGTCCGCGGAGCGCGGCGGCGTCGGAGTACGTGTAGCCACCGCCGGGGTTGTGGTAGGTGCCGTCCGGTCCGATCGGAGTGATGATCACCGGCACCAGCAGCGTGCCGTCGCGGAGAAACACGGGCACGGAGGCGAGATCTCCCACCATGACGCAGTTTTTCCCGATCCAAACCCCCGGCAGCGGATGCTGTTCGCTGAATTCCGGTCCGTCTTGGATCACGCGGCCGCCGACCGGCCACGTGCGGCCACCGTCGGGGGAAACGCTGTAGCACACGTACCATTGGCGCATGCCCTCCAGGGGATCGTCGTTGGGCAGCAGCCCCTCGATGTGGAAACGCACGAAGCGTCCGGATCGCGGGTCGGCGACCCCGCCGCGCAGGGCGCGCCGCAGCTTGCCGCCGGGGCGGTGTTCGAGCGTGGGGATCTCGATCGCGTCCGACCACGTGCGACCGCCGTCGTCCGAGCGCCGCATGAACGCGATGTCGACCGTGTCGGAGCGCGACATCAGCTGGTGCAGAGAGAGCAGTTCGCCGCCCGACGGCCGCGTGGCGTAGGTGGCGGCGAGTACGGCGACGCCGGGCTTGGGCGCGGCAAGGAAAACCTCGCGGTGGATTTTCCCGATTTCGGCCGCTCCGACGAAAGCGGACGTTAGCAGGGCAAGAGCGGCGAAAAGCGTTCGGAGGACGAGGTGGCGCATGCGTCTCGGCCTCGGGCCGCTTGTCGCATTAAACGCGCGGCGCGCCGGCGCTCTCGAGCGTCTCGCGCACGTGGTAGCGCTGGCGGGCGCGGACGACCTGGTAGGTGCGGCCGACGTATTCGCCGATTAGGCCGATGCCGACCATGGTGACGCTCACAAGGAAGAACAGGATCCCGAACAGCGTGAACAGGCCGCCCTCCTCGGGTCCGAGAATGAGGCGGCGGCCGGCGAGGATGAGCACGAGCAGGAAACTGCCGGCCGAGCAGGCGAGCGCGAACATCGTGAAGACCTGCAACGGCGCGAGGGAGAAACCGGTGATGAGATCGAAGTTCAACCGCACGAGCCGGTAGAACGAGTAGTTAGACACGCCGGCGTGGCGCTCCTCGTGCCTGACGCCTACCTCGGCGGGGTGGCCGGAGAAACTGTACGCGAGGGCGGGGATGAACGTGTTGATCGCGCCGCTGCGCACGATGGCGTCGATGATGGGGCGGCGGTAGGCGCGCAGCATGCAACCCTGGTCGGTCATCTCGATGTTGGTCGTCTTCTCGCGCACGAGATTGACGAGACGCGAGGCCCACGTGCGGAAGAGTGAGTCCTGGCGGTCGAGCCGGAAACCGCCGACGTAGTCATGTCCGGCGTCGATGCGTTCGAGCAGCTTTGGAATCTCCTCCGGCGGGTTCTGGAGGTCGGCGTCGAGGGTGACGATCACCTCGCCGCGGACGCGTTCGAACGCCGCCATGATGGCCATGTGCTGGCCGTAGTTGGCGTTGAAATCGATGACGCGCGTGACGTCGGGCCGGGCGGCGTGTTGCGCCTGCAGCAGCGTGAAAGAGCGGTCGGCGCTGCCGTCGTTGGTGAAAATCACCTCGTAGGGTCGGCGGAGCCCGTCGAGCACGGGGTAGAGCCGCGCGAAGAGCACCGGCAGGTTGGCCTCCTCGTTATAAACGGGGATGACGATGGAAAGGGCGACGGCGGCGGGCACGGCGGAAGGGTTCATCCCCGGCGGTGGG
>JBEGJD010000628.1:0-4331 GCA_041184765.1 Verrucomicrobiota bacterium
TTTGGAACGAGCAGGTGATCGACACCGCGCGCGTCGACGCGGTGCTGACGGAGCGCAACCAGCACGCGGCCTTCGAGCGGCTGCTGGCGCAGGCGACCAACGGCCTCGCCGTGTCGTTTCTACTGAGCGCAGTGCTTAACTACGGCCTTGCGCGCTACCTGCTGAAAAGCCCGCCCGGCACCGAGGCCTTCAACGCCGAGCTGGGGCGGATGAACCTGTTGAGCTGGCCGGTGATCGTGCTGCCATACATGGCGGTGACGATGTTTGTGCTTTGGCGGCTGCTGAACGGATTCACGCAGCTGACCGGCCTCCAATTGGAGGAAGTGTTTCACGGCGCCAAAAAAGAGCCGGCTCCCGCGGAAACTCCGGCCAAAGACTGAGCGGGAACCCCCGCCCGGCGCGCGTCAGGCGCGCTTTTCCATCGGAACGTATTCCCGCTTCGTGTTGCCGGTGAACACCTGGCGCGGGCGGTAAATCTTGTTCTTCGGATTGGACGCGACCTCTTTCCAGTGGGCGATCCAACCCGGCATGCGCCCGATGGCGAACATGACCGTGAACATGTTCTGCGGGATGCCGAGCGCGCGCATGATCAGACCACTGTAGAAGTCCACGTTGGGGTACAGCTTCCGCGAAAGGAAGTACTGGTCGCTCAACGCGGCGTCCTCGAGACGGCGGGCGATGGCGAGCAGCGGGTCGTCTTTGATGCCCAAGCTGGCGAGCGCCTTGTCGAAGCTGGCCTTGATGATCTTAGCGCGCGGGTCGTAGTTGCGGTACACGCGGTGGCCGAAACCCATGAGCCGGTGGCCGGCTTTTCCGGAACGGGCCGACTCGATGAATTTACTGCCGTCGTCGCCCTCGGCGTGGATGCTCTCGAGCATCTCGATCACGGCCATGTTGGCCCCGCCGTGCAGCGGACCCCAGAGCGCGCAGACGCCGGCGGCAACGGACGCGAAGAGATTCGCGCCGGAGGAGGCGACCATGCGCACGGTCGAGGTGGAGCAATTCTGCTCGTGGTCGGCGTGGAGCAGCAGGAACAGGTTGAGGGCCTGAGCGACCTCAGGCGTGCAGACGTAGTCCTCGTAAGGCTGCGAGAACATCATGTGCAGGAAGTTCTCGCAGTACGGGAGCGTCCGCTTCGGGTAGATGTACGGCAGCCCGCGGCTCTTCCGGTAGGACATCGCGGCGATTGTGCGCACCTTGGAGATGGCGATGGCCGAGGCCTCCTCGAAGTTAGCCAGGTCCTCCTGCACCCGGTTGGTAGCGAGATGCGGGTAGTAACAGCCGAGCGAATTAAGGAGAGCCGAGAGGATCGCCATCGGGTGCGACCCCAGCGGGAACCCCTCGAACAGGTGGTCCATCGCCGCGTGCACCGGCGAGTGCAACCGGAGGAGATCGCCAAAGTGGCGACGCTGCTTCGCATTGGGCAGCTCCCCGTGGATGATCAGGTAGGCGGTCTCGACGAAAGAGGAATGCTCGGAGAGCTGCTCGATCGGGTAGCCGCGGTAGCGGAGGATACCCGCGTCGCCGTCGATGAACGTGATGCCGCTGGTGCAGGAACCGGTGTTTCCAAAGCCGTCGTCGTAGGTGATGTACCCCGTCTGCGCGCGGAGATTGCGCACATCGATGGCCTTCTCTCCCTCTGAGCCGACCATGGTCGGGAGCGGGAATTCTTTACCTTCAAGTTTCAGGACGGCGTCGGTGGCCATGGGGAGTGGTAGTGGAGGCAGCTTGGCGCGTGCCCTCTCAACGTTGCACGCCCAAGCTGGGTCGCCAGAAGGAAATTAGTTCCGCCGCCGGCCCGGGAAAAGGAATCTTAAGCGCTGGCGACGAAATTGGCGTAGATGCGCAGTCCCTTGGCTTGGCTCTTCTCCGGATGGAACTGCGTGGCGAACACCCGGCCGCGTCCGATCGCCGCACAGAACTTCCCGCCGTAATCGCACTCGGCCAGCACCAGCGTGGGGTCCGTCGGCACGCAATGGTAGCTGTGCACGAAGTAGAACGCCTCACCCTCCCCGGCCAGCCCGGCCGCCAGCGGCGAACCGGTCTGGGTGAAACGCACGGTGTTCCAGCCCATGTGGGGTATCTTGAACTCCGCAGGACGCCGGAACCGCACCACCCGACCCGGGAAAATGCCCAGGCCCTCGATGTCGCCTTCCTCCGAATGCTCGAGCAGCGCCTGCATTCCAAGGCACACTCCGAGGAACGGCCGATCTTCCGCGATCCAACGGCGCACCACTGCGTCGAGTCCGGAAGCCCTCAGCGAGGCGACGCAATCGCGCAACGCGCCAACGCCGGGCAATACGAGCCCGCGGGGCGCCGCCGTCGCGGCTTCCGCGGGGTCGCGCACCACGCGCACGGCGGCGCCGACGGCCTCCAGCGCCTTGGTGACGCTGCGAAGGTTGCAGATCCCGGTGTCGATGACCGCGATGGACGGCGGGATGCCCGCCGCCGTTTTGCCGGCGCCTGCCATGCGCGGGGCGCTCAGAGCCGGCCCTTGGTCGAGGGCAGCAGGTCAGCCGCACGCGGCTCGATCTGCGTGGCGAGGTCGAGCGCGCGGGCGAGTCCCTTGAAGATCGCCTCGGCCACGTGGTGGGGCTCCTCACCGTACACCAGATGCACGTGGAGGTTCGCCCCGAGGGCGTTGCTGAACGCGCGGCAAAATTCCTTCACGAGCACGATGTTGAAATCGCGCACGAACATCGTCGGCGCCTCAGCCTCGTAGACCAAGTGTGGACGTCCTCCGACGTCGACCACGACGCGGGCCAGCGACTCGTCCATCGGGAGCAGGAAAAAGCCGTAGCGCCGGATGCCAACCTTGTCGCCGAGGGCTTCCTTGAAGGCCTGACCGAGCACGATGCCCACGTCCTCCACCGTGTGGTGGTAGTCGACATCCGTATCCCCCTTGGCCTTCACCTTAAGGTCAAAGAGCCCGTGCTTCGCGAATAGCGTAAGCATGTGGTCGAAGAACGGCACCCCCGTGTCGATCTGCGCGGTCCCGCGACCGTCGATCGCGAGCGACAGCGTGATGTCGGTCTCCGCCGTGCGGCGGGTGATGGCGCTCACGCGCCCGGATTTCTTTGCCATGCGTCGAGGGATTCGCTGAGGACCCGCATCTCGGGATCGGTGCCGACCGTGATGCGCAGGAAAGGTGCGGTCAAGGCGTGGCTCGGGAAGTGGCGGACGAGCACCTTGCGCGCGCAGAGAAAATCATAGGCGGCACGCGCCACCTGGGGCCCGGTCGCCCCACGGCCATCCCGGGGCTCCGTGAACAGGAAGTTGGCTTGAGACGGATAGGTGAACCAACCGCGGCGCCCCGTGAGGTCACCGAGGAACCGATCGCGGGTGGCCTTCACGCGCGCAACGTTGCCGCGGAGGTGCTCCTCGTCCCCGATCGCGGCCAGAGCGGCCGCTTGCGAGAGGCGGTTGACGTTGTAGCTATCGCGCAACCGGTCGAGCACACCGATCACGGCGGGATCGGCCAGCGCGTAACCCACGCGGATGCCCGCGAGGGCGTAGGCCTTGGAGAGTGTGCGTGTGATCACGAGGCGCGGGTGACGCGCCAGCAGCGGCACCGCGTCGGCTTCCGCGAAAGGCGCGTAGGCCTCGTCGACCACGAGGATTCCGGCAAAGGCGGCCAGCACGCGCTCCAGGTCGGCGTTGGCGAAGGCGACACCCGTCGGTGCGTTGGGCGAAGTCAGAAAAAGAATGCGTGCCCGGGAGCCGGCGAGTTGGTCGACCGGCAAACGCATCGAACGGTCGAACGGGATGATCTCGGACGCGCCGTCCTGCATGCCGACCAGCACGGGATAGAGCGAATAGCTCGGGACCGTATACCCTGCCGCGGAATTTCCGCCGCAAAACGCCCGCACGAGCAGGTTGAGAATATCGTCGGAGCCGTTGCCGATGCAGACATTGTCCGGGGCGACCCCGTGGAGCCGCGCAACCGCCGCCCGCAGCGGGGCGCTAGCGGGATTCGGGTACAGGCGGAGCGCGGCGCCGTCCTCGCCGATTTCACGCCGCAGCGCCTCCGCGACGCGCGGGCTCGGCGCGTACGGGCACTCGTTGGTGTTGAGCTTCACCCAGCCCGGCTCTGACGGCTGCAGACCGGGCGTGTAGGCGTGAAGCTTCCCGACGTGCGGCAGAGCTAGATCGGAGGGCGACATGCGTGGCGAAAGCGGATGCTCGCGACGGGGTCCGCGCGGGGCCAATCAAAATCAGGGCGCACCCCCCGAAGCCGCGGCGGGCGCAGGACGGGCGTTGAAGCGCTCTTTTTCCTCGTCTCGCTCCAAATAGGGCACGCCCTTCTCGAGCCACTCCGGAGCCGGCGCGCC
>JBEGJD010000629.1:0-2939 GCA_041184765.1 Verrucomicrobiota bacterium
GCGGCGCTGACCGGCGACCGCCACGTCGCGAAGTACGCGCCCGACGGACGGCTCTTCATCAGTTTCCGCGACACCACGCACGAGAGCCCGACCAAGGGCGACTGGGTGGGCTGGGTCGGAAGCTACGAGGACATCCTGCAGGGCCGCGAAGGCCAGTACCGCGTGCGGATCATGGACAACACCAAGGGGGCCGATTGCTGCTACCCCGGCGTGGAGTTGCTGCCCGACGGCACATTCGTAACGACGACCTACGGTCATTGGACCGAGGGCGAACAGGCCTACATCGTGAGCGTGCGCTTCAAGCTGGCGGAACTCGACGCCCGCGTGCCGCGCCGGCCCTGAGGCTCGCCGGCATGCCGGCACCGCCCGGCATGCTGCGGCATAAACCGGCCTCGTAGTTGAATCCCTCGGAAAACCAATCGAGGCTCACGGCGATGACCCCGGGAATCGCTGAAGTCCGCCGTGCCGCCGACCTGATCCGCGGCCACGTGCTGGAAACGCCGTGCGTGCTGTCGCGCACCCTGAGCGAGATCACCGGGGCGGAGGTTCATCTCAAGTTCGAGAACCTGCAGTTCACGGCATCGTTCAAGGAGCGCGGCGCCTGTAATCGGCTTTCGCTACTAACGCCGGAAGAGCGCCGGCGCGGCGTGGTCGCGATGAGCGCCGGCAACCACGCGCAAGGCGTGGCGTACCACGGCCAGCGACTCGGCATTCCCGCGGTGATCGTGATGCCGCGCCACACGTCGGCAGTGAAGGTGGAGCGCACGCGGGGCTTCGGCGCGGAGGTGGTGACGCATGGGGAAACCCTCGAGGCGGCCAGCGAACACGCCCACGCGCTGGCCCGCGAACGCGGTCTGATCTTCGTGCATCCGTACGACGATTCGGCCGTGATCGCCGGCCAAGGTACCCTCGCACTCGAGATGCTAGCCGCAGTGCCGTCGTTGGACACCTTGGTGATCTCGGTCGGCGGCGGAGGCCTGATCGGCGGGGTCGCCGCGGCGGCGCGGGCCCTGCGACCCGACATCGAGGTCATCGGAGTGCAGGCGCGCCGGTTTCCGGCGATGTACAACGCCGTAAAGGGAGCGTCGCTCCCACAGGGCGAAAGCACGCTGGCCGACGGCATGGCCGTGGGGCGCCCAGGGACGATCACCCGCGAGCTGATTTCACGGTTGGTCTCCGACGTAGTCCTCGTCGATGAAGGTCATCTCGAGCAGGCGATCGTGCTGCTGCTGGAGGTGGAGAAGACGCTGGTGGAAGGCGCGGGTGCGGCCGGCCTAGCGGCCCTGCTCGCCGAGCCGGAGCGTTTTCGCGGACGGCGCGTCGGATTGGTTCTCTGCGGCGGCAACATCGACCCCCTGCTGCTCTCATCGATCATCGGCCGCGGCATGGTGAAGGCGGGGCGGCTGGTGCGACTCCGCGTCGGTGCCCGTGACGTGCCGGGTTCGCTCGCGCTCATCACCGGCACGGTGGCGCGCGCCAGCGCCAACATTGAGGAGGTGCATCACCAGCGTGCGTTCTCCTCGCTCTCCGCGCAGCACGTCGAGGTCGAGCTGGTGTTGCAGACCCGCGGGCCGGCGCACGTCGCCGAGGTCGTGAAGGCGTTGCACGCCGCGGGTCTTTCCCCGGAGACGGTCTGACGCAAGGTTGTCCCGTCCCACCATGCCGAACCTAGCTCCTGAGATCGCCTCCCGGCTCGACGCCCTCGCCCGCCTCGTGGGGCGCACGCCGCTCATCGGGGTGCGTATCCGTTTCCGCGGCCGCGAGCGTGTCATCCACGCCAAGCTCGAGAGCTACAACCTGACCGGGAGTATAAAGGACCGCATGGCGCTGCACATCCTGCGTCGCGCCTGCGAACGCGGCGAACTGGCCCCGGGGCGGCACATCCTTGAAGCAACCAGCGGCAACACCGGCATCGCCTTTGCCGCGGCGGGACGCGCCCTCGGCTGCCGCGTCACCATCTTCATGCCCGACTGGATGAGCCGCGAACGGGTGCTGCTGATCCGCAGCCTCGGCGCGGAGGTCAGGCCGGTTTCCCCCGACGAGGGCGGCTTTCTCGGGGCGATCCGCATGACCGAGGAGCAGGCCGCGCGGAGGCCGGATGTCTTTCTCCCACGCCAGTTCGCCAACGAGGACAACATCGAGGCGCACGCGCTCACGACCGGACCGGAGATCTGGAACCAATTGGCTGCGCTAGGCCGCAAACCCGACGCTTTCATCGCGGGCGTCGGCACGGGCGGCACCGTGATGGGCGTCGGCCGCCACCTGCGCTCCCGGAACCCGGGTGTGCGCATCCACCCGCTCGAACCCGCGGAGTCACCCACGCTTTCCACCGGCCACAAGGTGGGCCGTCACCGCATCCAGGGAGTTTCCGACGAGTTCATCCCCGCGATCGTGCGGCTGCGTGACCTCGACCGCGTGGTGGCGGTGCCCGACGGCGATGCGATCCTGATGGCGCAACGCCTCGCGGCCGGACTCGGGCTCGCCGTGGGCATCTCCTCGGGCGCGAACTTCCTCGGCGCCCTGCAGGTGCAGGAGGACCTCGGCCCCGAAGCGACCGTCGCCACCATCTTCTGCGACAGCAACAAGAAGTACCTCAGCACCGATCTCCTGCGCGACGAGCCCGTCCGCCCCGGCTACCTGTCACCGGAAATCGAGCTGCTCGGATTGGAATCCTCGTTACATTCCTAACCTAAGGGCCTCGCGGGCGCGGCTGAAATTCACCGCGCGCCGCGACTTGGGAGAGAAGCTCCTTCCATCCTGCGCAATTCGATCTGCTCGACGCGCCCGTCGGTAACGACAATCCGCGCGATGCAACCCGGCTCGGAGTACTGATACGCCGCTCCCATGATGGGCTGCCTCGCCGAAGGCAGCAATTGTTTCACTTCGCTTTCCGTGCTGCCGACTGAAATCCCGCAGGCGAGTTTTACCGCCCCCCCGCG
>JBEGJD010000630.1:0-10482 GCA_041184765.1 Verrucomicrobiota bacterium
GATGCGGTCCATTGCGCCGATCGGCCTTCTTGGCGTCCCGCCACTTTGCCGTCCTTGATCAGCGTGAAACGGCCGGGAATCGGCGCCAGCGCACGCAGCTTTGCGCCCGCGGTGAACGGCCGCGATTCGCCCATCACGGCGCGTCCCTGGGGATCTTCCGCGAACCAGCGGAACCCCGAGCTTTCGGCGAGGAGGTCGAAGGCCACGAAAACCCGCGATTCGCGCAGCGCCTCCATCACGGCCGGTTCGGTGAGCTCGCGCGCGAGAACGTGTGTGTTCACGAACCGTGCGGAACGTTCGTAGGGATCGAATTGCACGTGGAATAGCCGGCGCCCTGGCTCCAGCGGTCCGAAACCCAGGCGCAACGCCGCGCGGGCGATGGGTCCGGGGCGGAATTCCCTGATTACCCGCGGGCTGGTGTCTTCCACGCGCAGGGTGCCTTCCGGGGTCATGAACCCGCGGAAGCCCACGTTTTGGTGACAGTCGTTGCCCGCGATGCCGGTGATGCGGCGCGTGCGACTGAGTTCGTCCCAACGTTGGAGGAACTCTTCCGGCCGACGGAAGGGCAGGCGGTAAAGGTGGTCGGGAAAGCGCCCGTGGCTCAACACGAGGTCGGGCAGCTGCCGCAGGAGGGCGCCGGTGACACTGCCTCCGGACCGCTTGAAGTCCGCGTGGAGGTTGTAGATCTCCATGCCGGCCAGTTCCGGCAGCTCCCAAGCGCGGGGGTTCTCCGGATGCGCGAAGAAAAGCAGTCCGCCGTGCTCCGCGATCTGCCGCGCCAGCAGGGCCGGCTCGGTTCGGTTGCTCAGCGTGATGCCGGGGCGGACACCGGCCGGCATGAATCCGTCGCGCATCTCGAAACCGGGGATGAAGAGCCGGCCGCCGTGAAGGCCGCGCCACTGCGCATCGAAGCTCGCCCGGCCGTCAGGCAGCGGGTGGTCGCTGAGCACGATGAAATCGAGTCGAGCGGCCTCCATCGCTCGCAGGATGTCGGGGAACGGCACCTCGCAGTCGTGCGAGAGCTCCGAGTGGCTGTGCATGACACCGCGGAACTCGCGCCACCCGGCATCCTCCGGCACAGGTTGCCGTTGTGCCCGCAATTCCGCCCACGCTGTTTCCTCGCGGGGGAAAACCCAAAGCCGCCGGTGGATCGCCGGTGCGCTCCATGCCAGCAGGGCTACGACGACGAGGCCCACGATCAGGATCACGAACAGTCCCAAGGCACGCCACCAACGGCGCCAACGAGGTGGGCGCGGTAATTCGGGCGGGGTCGGGGTGTCCATCGGCGGCGGATCTTGCTATTGCCGGGACGCCTCCGGCCGCAAGTGTCGGCGCATGGTCGAGATCACCGGCAAGTACCAAGGAAACCTCCACTGCACGGCCCGTCACACGCCTTCGGGCAGCGTCCTCAACACCGACGCGCCGAGGGATAACCAGGGTCTAGGGGAGGCGTTTTCACCCACCGATCTGGTAGCGACCGCGCTCGGCACGTGCATCGCTACCACGATGGCCATCGCCGCGCGGAAGCATGGCGTCGAGTTGCGCGGGCTGCATTTCAAGGTGACCAAGGAGATGTCGGCGGATACCCCGCGACGCATCTCACGACTCATCACGCAGGTTTGGATGCCGATTCCCTCGACGCACCCCGCGGCCAAGCCGCTCGAAGGCGCCGCCCGCGGCTGCCCCGTGCATCACAGCCTTCATCCCGACACCGAGAAGGTCATCACGCTGCATTGGGCGGACGTGTGACGGTGGAGGTAGGAAGACTTGGAAGGTAGGAAGACTTGGAAGTGGGCGAGACGGAGAGACCAGGGGGAGTGAAGGATCGTGGAGGGTGAGAGACGGCGAGAAGCAGCGTCTTTTCGGAAGATCCTGCCCGCTTGCCTCGCGTTGTAGCCGGGGTCCGGCGACCCCGGACGCTGAGGAAGGGCTTCGCGCTGCAGGCCTTTCCGACTTCGCCGGACCCATCGGGGCCAGCCACAGGGAGGACATTCCTCCACTCACGGGCCAACTGCTTTGCGCCTGATGGGGTCTCTCAGGCCGGTAGGCGCACCGTGAGGCGGGCGCCGCCGCCGGCAGCTTCTCCGGCCGACACGTCGCCCCCGTGCGCCTCGACGATAGCTTTCACCATGCTGAGACCGAGACCAAGGCCGCGTTGCGAGCGGCTGGCGTCGCTGCGATAGAGGCGGCGGAAAACCGCCTCCCGTTCCGCGGGCGCAATGCCCGGTCCGTTGTCGGTGACCGTTATGACCGCGCGTCCCGCTTCGCGCCGGACGCCCAGAACCACGCCGCCTCCGGCCGGCGTATACTTCAGCGCATTATCGAGCAGATTGTTCACCACCTGGCCCAAACGTACCGGGTCCACGGCGCAATCCACGGCGTCCGGTTGGTCGAGGGCGACGGCGATCCGCTTCTCTTCCGCGACCTCGCGATAGAGGTCTATCGCTCGAGTGGTGAGGGTGCGCAGGTCGATGTTTTCGCGATTCAGTTTCAGCGCTCCGGCTTCAGCGGCGGAGACATCGAGCAAGCGCTCCAGCAGGTGCAGCAAACGGTCGGTTTCCTCGATGCAGCCCGCAAGGGCGGCGCGGGTCTCCGCGGGGTCGCCTCCGTTCGGGATGGCGAGCTCGGCTGTGCCACGAAGGCGCGTCAAAGGGGTGCGCAGGTCGTGAGCGAGGTTGTCGAGGGTCTCGCGGAGCACACGCACGTGAGCGGCGTTACGTTCGAGGAGCGTGTTGAGCTCGCGGACGAGCGCGGCGAGCTCGCCTTTGCCGTCAGGTCCCGGCACGCGGGCGGCGAGGTCGCCGGTGGCCAGGATGCGGCGGGTGGTGTCGGCCACGGCGCGCAGCGGACGCGTGGCACGCCACGCGAGGAAGACGCCCACGGCGAAGGACAAAGCAAGGGCGCCGGCGCCGACGGTGGCGAACGCGCGGCGGAGCGGTGCGAACAGCACGGATTGGCTCTCCACCAGCAGACCGACCTGCAGCGTGTTGCCGTCGGGGAGTTCGCGGGCCGCGATTGCGTAGTCGCGCAACGCGCTCTGCGGGACGCGCACGGCGTAGGTCGGGCGCGTTAGCGTGAAACCGGGGAACGGGATGCGCTCAACCTGCGTCTCGATCCAGTCAGGGGGCACGGAGACGAGCACGAGATCGTTGTTCGGTCGCAGTACGCGCACGAAGAAAGCGCGGGTGGAGGGCGCGGCGGCGTCGCGATCGAGGCGGGCGCGGAGCAATGCCGTGCCGCCGCGTTCGTAGAGCGAGGCCAGTTCCGTCGCGCGCGTCTGCACCGCGGCCTGTTCGCGGCTTTCCAGGGCCTCGGAGAGCGTCCAGTAAAGCGCGCCGCCCAGAACGGCCGCGCAAAACGCGAAAACCAGCGCGTACTGCAGCGCGAGCCGGAGCGCGAGGGACTGGCGGAGGCGCTCAAGCATCGGGCCGGGCGCGGAAGGTGTAGCCCACGCCGCGCGTGGTCTCGATGCGCGAATGGTCGGGATCGATTTTGGCGCGGAGGCGGGACATGACCACGTCGACCACGTTGGTCTGCGGGTCGAAGCTGTAGTCCCACACATGCTCGAGGATCATGGTCTTGCTGACCGGCCGGCCGGCGTGCCGCAGGAGGAACGCGAGAAGCGAGAACTCCCGCGGCTGCAATTCCACCGGCCGCCCTGCGCAGGTGACCTCCCGCGAGACCAGGTCGAGCGTGACGTCGCCGGCCGTGAGTCGCGTGGCCTCGGGTGCCGATGTCGCGCGGCGGATCAAAGCCTGCACGCGCGCCAGCAGCTCCGAAAATGCGAAGGGTTTGGTCAGGTAATCGTCGCCACCGGCCTGCAATCCGCGCACGCGGTCGTCGACCGATCCCTTGGCGCTCAGAAATAGCACGGGCACCCCGCGCCGGTCGCCACGCAGGCGTTTCACCAGGCTGATGCCGTCAAGCGCCGGCAGCATCACGTCGATGATCGCCGCGTCGTAATCCGTCGAGCGTCCCAGCGCGAGGCCGGTGTCCCCGTCGGGCGCGTGGTCGACGGCGTAGCCCGCCTGCTTCAGTCCGCGCACGACGAACGAGGCGATTTTGGCGTCATCTTCGACTACGAGCACGCGCATGGTCGGGAGCGTGGCAGTTGCGGCGGCGGTTGAAAAGGGGCGAGTGGCGTACGCCCCGTCGTCGGCGGCGGATCATGCCAAACCCAATTTGGCTCGGGGAGGTGAATTCGGCGCGAACGCATTTGGATCGTTCGTCAAACGGGCCTCCGTGCCTCTTGCGCCGTTTGGCGGCCATCCGGGTTGGCCGCGAAAAAGCTCAAGACGCGCAAGCAACCGAGCCCGAAACCCCGGTCTTTCTCTTTTTCCCGTTCGCGTGGTTCGAGAATTAGCTCGCAACCAGGTTGCACGGTTTTCGTCTTCGGGGAGTCACCCCTCGGTCTTTTACCGGCATGAATTTCCTGCAAGGCGCGTTGCGCCGTCCTTTTACCGTCGTCGTCGCCGTCATTGCGGTCGTCCTCGCCGCCTTCCTCGCGATCCAGCGGATGTCGCGCGACATCTTCCCGCCGCTCGGCGTCCCGACCATCTACGTGGCGCAGCCTTACGGCGGCATGGATCCCGCCCAGATGGAGGGCTACCTGACCTACCGGTACGAGTACCACTTCCTCTACATCGCGGGCATCTCGCACGTGGAATCGAAGTCGATCCAGGGAGCCTCGATCATGAAGCTCCAGTTCCACCCGGGCACCGACATGTCCCAGGCGATGTCGGAGACGATCGCCCAAGTGAACCGTTCCCGCGCCTTCATGCCGCCCGGCACGGTCGCGCCGTTCGTGATGCGCTTCGACGCCGGCAGCGTGGCGGTGGGCTATCTCGTTTTCTCGAGTGACAACCCCAACCGCACGTTGGGCGAAATGCAGGATCAGGCGCTCAACCGCGTCCGTCCGGCCTTCGCGACGCTTCCCGGCGTTTCCGCCCCGCCGCCCTTCGGCGGCAGTTCCCGCGGTATCATCGTCAACGTGAATCCCGACCGGATGCGGTCCTACGGGCTCTCGCCGGACGACATCGTGAAGGCGCTGGCCGAGTCCAATCCCATCAGCCCCTCGGGCAATCTGAACCTCGGGGACAAGTATCCGATCGTGGAGATGAACTCGATCGTGAAGAACCCCAAGGATCTGGAGGCGACGCCGATCCGCCGCACGGAACAGGGAGCGGTGTACATCCGGGATGTCGCGACGATCGACGATGCCGCCGACGTCACCACCTCCTACGCCCTGGCGAACGGCCGCCGCACGGTCTACCTGCCGGTCACGAAGCGGGCCGACGCCTCGACCCTCGAGGTAGTGCGGCTCGTGAAGGAGAACATCCCCGAGTTCCAGAAAATCCTGCCCGAGGACATCAAGGTCAGTTACGTGTTCGACCAGTCGCCGGTCGTTGAGCGCTCGATCCGCGACCTCGTGAAGGAAGGCGGGCTGGGCGCGCTGCTCACGGGGTTGATGGTGCTGCTGTTCCTGCGCGATTGGCGCAGCGCCTTCATCGTGGTGATCAACATCCCCATCGCCCTGCTGGCGGCGGTGTTCGCGCTCTGGATTTCCGGGCAATCGATCCACCTGATGACTCTCGGCGGACTCGCGCTGGCGGTCGGCATCCTCGTCGACGAGGCCACGGTGGCAGTGGAAAACATCCACGCGCACCTCGCGCGCGGGGCGAGCCTCTCGCGGGCGGCGCTCGACGGCACGCGGGAAACGGCGGGACCTCGATTGCTGGCGATGTTGTGCATCCTCAGCGTCTTCATCCCGGCCTTCTTCATGGAAGGCGCGGCGAAGGCACTGTTCGTGCCGATGGCGCTTTCGGTCGGCTTCGCGATGATCGCATCGTATGTGCTCTCCAGCACGCTGGTTCCGGTTCTATCCGTCTGGTTCCTGCGCGGCCACCCGGGTCAGGTCCGTGAGGCCTCTTATTTCGCCCGCCTTCAAAATACCTATGCGGGGCTAATGCGCGGTCTGGTCGCGGCCCGCTGGCCGCTGACGCTGGTTTACATCGGCGTTTGCGTCGGCGTGGTCTGGGTGGCCGGCGCCCGTTTGGGCACCGAGATTTTCCCGAAGGCCGACAACGGTCAGTTCGCGATCCGCTTCCGGCTCCCGAGCGGCACCCAGGTCGCGATCACCGAGGCGGCTTCGGCGCGCATCCTGCGGACGATCGAACGCGAGGCCGGCGGGGCGGACCGGGTCGACATCTCGATCGGCATGGTCGGCGTTCATAACTCCAGTTTCCCGGTCAATCTCGTGCACCTGTGGAACGGCGGTCCGGAGGAAGGTTGGCTGGCGGTGCAGTTGAAGGCCGGTTCGGGTGTTCGCATTGAGCCGCTCAAGGAGCGGCTGCGCGCGGCGTTCGCCAAGGAGATGCCCGATCTGCGCGTGTCCTTCGAGCCGCAGGACATCGTGACGCGGGTCATGAGCTTCGGGTCGCCCACCCCGATTGAGATCGCGGTGAGCGGCTCGGCGCTGCCCGTGAGCAAGGCCCACGCGGACCGGATCATGGAAAAGCTGCGCGAGATCCCGTTCCTGCGGGATATCCAGATCGCGCAGACGCTCGATTACCCGAGCTTGGCGGTGAACGTGGACCGCGAGCGCGCCGGACTGCTCGGTGTGCAGATGAGCGACGTCACCCGTTCCGTGGTGGCAGCCACCACCTCCAGTCGTTTCACGGTGCCGGTTTACTGGGCCGACCCGGGCACGGGCATCAGCATCAACGTCCAGGTGCAGATCCCGGAATCGCGCATCACCTCGGTCGAGGACCTGCAGAACGTGCCCATCTCCTCCAGCTCCGGTCAGCCCGTCCTGCTGCGCAACATCGCCACGTTCACGCCCGGCACCTCGGTCGGGACCTACGAGCGCTATAACCTTGCGCGCTTGGTGAGCATCACGGCGAACATCCACGGCACTGATCTCGGCACGGCGACGCGCGCCATCCGGGCCGCAGTCGCGGCCGCCGGACCGGCGCCGGATGCGAAGACGAAGGTCGATCTGCGCGGCCAGATCGTGCCGCTCGAGCAACTCAACGCGGGTTTCCGTTCCGGTCTCATCATCGCGGTCGTCGTGATCCTCCTGCTGCTGATCGCCCATTTCCAGTCGGTGCGGCTCGCGCTCGCCGTCGTGTCCACGGTGCCCGCCGTCCTCGCCGGTGTGGTCGTGGCGCTCCTCGCGACGGGAACCACGCTGAATATCCAGTCCGCGATGGGCGCGATCATGGCGGTCGGAGTCGCGGTCGCGAACGCCATTCTGCTCGTCACGTTCGCCGAGAAGGCGCGCGTCGCCTCCGACGATCCCGCCGGAGCCGCGATCGAGGGCGGTCGCACGCGTCTGCGGCCGATCCTGATGACCAGCTGCGCCATGATCGCCGGCATGCTGCCCCTCGCGCTCGGGATGGGCGAGGGCGGCGACCAGACGGCCCCGCTCGGCCGCGCGGTGGTCGGCGGACTGCTCTTCGCGACGTTCGCCACGCTCTTCTTCCTGCCGCCGGTTTTCGCGGTGCTCACCGGCCGCAAGGTGGCCTCCGCCTCGCTCGATCCCGACGATCCCGTCAGCCGCCACTTTAACCGTCCCGGCCAAAACTGATTCCCCAAGCTTTTCCGCCATGCTCCCACTTCGACTCCTCCTTTGCGCCACGTCACTTGGTTGTGCCTCGTTTTTGACGGCGGCCCAGCCGGCCCCGGAAGTGCAGGTCACGGTACCGCGCCGCGGCGACATCCACCGCTTTGTCGCTCTGCCGGGATCCCTGCGCGCCAACCAGCAGGTCACGCTGCACGCCAAGGTGGCAGGTTACCTCCGGACCATCTCTGTCGATCGTGGCGACGTCGTGAAGGCGGGGCAGGTCCTCGCCGAACTAGACCTGCCGGAGCTCGCCGCCGAGCGCGCCCGCCATGAGGCGGAGGTGCGCGTGGCGCGGTCCGAGGTTGACCGCCTCAAAGCAGCCCAGGCCAAGGCGCCTGATCTCGTAACGCCGCAATCGGTCGACGCCGCGGCCGGGCGCCTGGCGGTCGCCGAGGCCGCCCTGCGGCAGAACGCGGCTCTGCTCGCGTACGGTAAAATCACCGCGCCGTTCGCGGGCGTGGTGACAACCCGTCATGCCGACCCGGGCGCTTTCGTTCCGGCCGCCACCGCCGGGGCCAATCCCGCGGCGGCCGCGATTGTCTCGATCGTCGATCACTCGGTGGTGCGTGCGGTGATTGCGGTTCCGGAGGCCGAGGCCGCCCGCGTCGCGACGGGACAGCCCGTCGTCCTTTCATCCGACGCCCTGCCGGGCCGGGTTTTTCGGGGAAAAGTGAGCCGCCACTCCGGCGCGCTGGATGAGCGCACCCGCACCCTGGCGGTGGAGGTCGACCTTCCGAACGCCGACGGCACGATGCGTCCGGGAATGTACGTCAACGCGCGGGTCGGGGTGGAGCTGCACCGCGATGCGCAATTGGTACCGGCTGCGGCGTTGGTGCGTGAGAAGGCGGCGGGTTTCCTCTTCCTCCTCGTGGACGGAAAGGCGAACCGCGTGCCGGTGAAGTACGGTTTCAACGACGGCACCGATGTGGAGATTCTCGAGGGTCTGCCCCCCGGGGCCCGGGTGCTGATCCCCGGAAAGGTCGCGCTCTCCCAAGGTCAGGTCGTGACGGCGGTGGAGGCGAAATGAAGACCCACGGCTCGAAGCGTTTCCTGATCGCCGGTCTGCTGGCGGGCGCCGGAATGGTGCGCGCGCAGACCGCCGGTGGCCCGATCGATCTGCCCACGGCGCTGCGCCTCGCCGGTGCGGACAACCTGGAGGTGAGTATCGCCCGGGAGAAGGTGGCCGAGGCACGGGCGTCGGGAGATGTGGCCAAGGCCCGGTTCTTCCCGTGGATCACGCCCTCGCTGGTGGTGCGGCGTCACGACGCCAACGTGCAGGCCGTCAACGGTCCGGTGATCGATGCCGACAAGCAGTCCTTCGCGGCGGGAGTGGCTTTGAACGCACAGTTGGAGCTGGGCGAGGCACGTTTCCAGGAGTTGGCGGCGCGCCAGCACGTGCGCGCGGCCGAGGCGGCCTTGGCGGGCCGCCAGCGCGATGCCGCGTTGCGGGCCGCGGTGGCTTACTTCGATCTGGCGCGTGCGCGCGCCGCGGTCGCGGTCGCGGAGGAGTCAGCCCGGGTGGCCGCGCGTCACGCCGAGCAGATCGCCGCCACGACTTCCGCCGGTCTCTCGTTCAAAGGTGACGCGACGCGGGTGCAGGCGGCGGCGGAACGCGCGAACCTCGCGGTTTCGCGCGCCAAGGCCGAGCAGCGCATGGCGGCGGCCCGCCTGGCGGAAATTCTCCGCCTCGATCCGGCGGTGGAACTCACCGCGGCCGATGCCGAATTGGCGCCGATCACGGTCGTGGAGACCACGGATTCCGCGGGGCCATTGGTGGCGCGGGCTTTGGCGGCGCGTCCGGAATTGGACGAAGCGGCCGGGCGCCTGGAGGCGGCGCGCACGTTGCGCCGCGGTTCGGAGGTCGCGCCTCTCGTGCCGACCCTCGGCGCGCAGGCGAGTTTCGGCGGTCTGGGTGGCGGACCCTCCGGTTCGGGCGTAACCCGCGATTGGGGTTACAGCGGCGACTATGCGATCGGGCTCAGCTGGCGGGTGGGTCCCGGCGGAATTTTCGACTCAAACCGGCAGCGGGAGGCGGCCTCGCGGGAACGGCAAGTGGCGCTCGAGCAGGAGCGCGTGCGCGACCTGATCCGCCGTCAGGTCGTCGAGCAGCATGTGCGCGTGCGGTCCCTTGCGACCCAGGTCGAGTTGTCGCGCAAGGCCTTGGAGGCGGCGGACCAGACCGCACGTCTTTCCCGGCAGCGCCGCGACACCGGTGTGAGCGCGGTGCTCGAGGATATCCAAGCCGAGGAAGAGCTCGCCCGGGCGCGTCGCGACTATCTCGCGATCGTCGCCGAGCACAATCAGGCGCAGTACGCCCTGAAACACGCGACGGGCGGCTGACGGCGAGCCGGGAGAAGTGTCGCCGGTCCGGATGACGGTCCGGCGACGTGCGGTCAGGACTTCGGGAGCGCGCCGCGCCAGCCGGCCTTCCACTGCGCCATCAATTTGTCCACGAGGGCGGCGTTTTCCTTCCGGCCCGCGAGGTTTTGATTCTCCTGCGGGTCGGTGGTGTGGTCGTAAAGCTCGATCGCCTCGACCTTCGAAGCGTCATTTCGGGCTACCCAGACCGTGAAGCGGTGACGATCGGTGCGCATCGAGTAGCCCATCAATTGGCCGGAACCCGATTTGCTGCCGGGTCGCGGATACTGGCTGAACGCAGCTTGCTTCCAGGTCCGGTCTGGATTTTCCAGCACCGGCTTGAAGCTGATTCCCTCGAGGTGCTTGGGCAGGGGAAGTCCGGCGAGATCGGCCAGCGTCGGGTAAATGTCGACGAATTCCACGATGGAGCGGGAGTGGGCACCGGCCGTCTTCAGGCCGGGAGCGGAAAGCAGCAGCGAGCCGTTGGTGTCGTTCTCGCT
>JBEGJD010000631.1:0-6690 GCA_041184765.1 Verrucomicrobiota bacterium
GCCGTTCGGCGGCACGGCGACGATGGATCTTTTCGCGAACCTGGGCGGTCCGCCGGAAAAATTCCTCGGGCCGTTGGTCGGCGGGGACGCGAATCTGCCCGAAGCGATGGCGCGGATGTACGCCTTTCACCGGGAGCACCACGAACTCATCCGGCCGTACGACGGAGCGGTGGAGACGCTCACGACCATCCGGGAGCAGGGCCGGGACGTGGCGGTGTGGACGGGCCGCGACCGCCGCTCGACGCTGGATCTGGCGCGGCGCTGGGGTCTGGAGGATCGCCTGGGTGCGCTGGTCTGCGGGGATGATCTCCCCACGCACAAGCCGCATCCGGACGGCCTGCGCGAGATTTTGCGCCAATTGGGGCGCGCGCCCGCGGACTGCGTGATGGTCGGCGACGCCGACGTGGATGTGCTTGGCGCGCACGCGTGCGCGGTGGACGCGGTGATCATCCGGCACCAGCGGACGCTTCCCGCGGAGATCGTGGAAAAGTCCTGGCGCGTGGTCGGGACTCCGGCGGAAGCGTACGCCTCGGTCCTGGGGCGGAGCTGAACGGGCGCCGGTCCGGAGGACGTCTGGGGTATTTTCCTTTCGCGGCTGAATTCTTTTTCGTTGCGGTCGAAGTTGCGCGCATCCTCCTTCCTGCCTTCCCCGCGCTGCGACCCATGGCCAAAAAGAGCAAACCTTCCCGGCCCCTGACGATTGATCTGCCCCTCTCGTTGATCGAGAAGATCGAGTTATGCCGTCGAGGCGGCGGTTTCGCGAGCAGCAGCGAAGTGGTGCGCGCGGCGATCTCGGAGTTCGACTTCGCGACCTGCCGGCCCGAGATCGAGGCGCACCGGCAGATCTCGGTGCGGATCTCCCCGGACCAGCGCGCCGCCTTGCAGCGCTACGCCCGGCAAAAGGACGTCAGCGTGGGCGAGTTGCTGCGCATGGCGATCGACGCGCTGGCGGTGCGCAAGACGCGCCGCCGCTGAGCGGCCGCACGGAACTCCCGGGGTTGGCGCGGGGCGAGGCTTGCCTTTGCCGCGAGCGCTTCTTTTGGTCGCGCGATTTTCATGAATCCGCCGCCGCTCTCCACCTGGGCCCGCAATGTTTCTCCGTCGCCGACGCTCGCCGTCGACGCCAAGGCCAAGGCCCTGCAGGCGGCGGGTGAGGACGTGTGCGGGTTCGCGGCGGGCGAGCCCGATTTCGACACGCCCGAGCACATCAAGGAGGCGTGCATCGCCGCGCTGAAGGCCGGCAAAACCAAGTACGCGCCGACTCCCGGCATCGAGCCGCTGCGCCAGGCGATCGTGGACCGGTACGCGGCGGAGTACGGGTTGAAGCTCACTCCGGCGCAGGCGATCGTTTCCCCCGGCGGCAAGTTCAACTGCTTCCTCGGCGTGCTCGCCGTGTGTTCCCCGGGCGACGAGGTGATCGTGCCCGCGCCGTACTGGGTGAGTTATCCCGAGATGGTGAAGCTGGCCGGCGCCACGCCGCGCTTCGTGCTCGCCGACGACCGCACCGGTTTCCGCCTCACGCCCGAGATGGTGGAGGCCGCCATCACGCCCCGCACGCGGCTGCTCATCCTCAACTCGCCCTCGAATCCGACCGGCGCGGTCTACACGCGGAAGGAACTCGAGGCGATCGTGGCCGTCGCGTTGCGCCACAATCTCTACATCCTCTCGGACGAGATGTACGAGCATCTCGTTTACGACCACGCGCGGCCTACGTGCGTCGCGGCGTTCAGCCCGGAGGTCGCCGCGCGAACCATCACGGTGGCGGGCTTTTCCAAAACCTACGCGATGACCGGCTGGCGCATCGGAACGACGGTCGCGCCGCTCCCGGTCGCGAAGGCGATCTCCGAGCTGCAGAGCCAGATGTCGTCCAACGTGACGACCTTCGCGCAGTACGGCGCGCTGGCGGCGCTGAAGGAGAAGGAGAAGACCACCGCGGCCGTGCAGCGCATGCTGGTCGCGTTCGACCGCCGGCGGAAGTCGCTGCACGCGGAGCTGAACCGCATCCCGGGCATCACCTGCCTCCTCGCCGAGGGCGCTTTCTACCTTTTCCCGAACATCTCCTCGTTCGGCCTGAAGGACCTTGATTTCTGCAACCGGCTGCTCGACGAGCAGAAGGTCGCGGCGGTGCCGGGCAGCGCGTTCGGCGCCGAGGGCTACCTGCGCCTCAGCTACGCGACGAGCGATGAGATCATCGCGAAGGGCGTGGCGCGTCTCGCCGCTTTCTGCGCGGGGTTGCGGCGCTGACATTCCTCCGCCGCGCCGGTGTTGCGCGGACGAGAATCTGTTTGCGCTGCCCTGCGGCGGAACGTCTTCTCGCGGGTCCATTTTCCCATGAAGCGCACCCATCATTGTGCCCAGCTGTCCAAGTCCGATCTCGGGGCCGTCGTGTCCCTGCTCGGATGGGTGGACACGATCCGCGACCAAGGCGGGATCATCTTCATCGACCTGCGCGACCGCAAAGGCGTGACCCAGGTGAAGCTCGAGGCGCACGACAACTCGGCGCTCGCGGGGCAGCTCAAGCACCTGAAGCCGGAGTCGGTGATCGGCATCACGGGCAAGGTCACGGCCCGCCCGGCGGGCACGGAAAACCCCGGCCTGGCGACCGGCGGCGTCGAGGTGGAGGCCAGCGAGCTCGAGATCCACAACATTTCGGATACTCCGCCGTTCCCGTTGGATGACGCCGGCGGCGACAAGGTGAACGAGGACCTGCGCCTGACGTACCGTTACCTCGATCTGCGGCGCCCGAAGATGCGGCGCAACCTCGCGGTGCGTCACCGCGCCTCGAAGTCGATCCGGGATTACTTCGACTCGCAGGAGTTCATCGAGGTGGAGACGCCCGCGCTGTTCAAAAGCACGCCCGAGGGAGCTCGCGAATATCTCGTGCCCTCGCGGATCCACCCGGGCCAGTTCTACGCGCTCTCGCAGTCACCGCAGCAGTTCAAACAGATCCTCATGGTCGCCGGCGTGGAGAAGTACTTCCAGATCGCCCGCTGCTTCCGCGACGAGGACCTGCGGGCGGATCGCCAGATGGAGTTCACCCAGGTGGACGTCGAGGCCTCGTTCGTCACGCGGGAGGACATCTACGCGCTGTTCGAGGGCATGCTCGTCAAGGTTTGGAAGGATGTGCTCGGGGTGGACATCTCGCGGCCGTTCCCGCGGATGGCGTTCAAGGACGCGATGAACCGCTACGGTGTCGACAAGCCGGACGTCCGCTTCGGCCTCGAACTGGCGGACCTCTCGGAGACCTTCCGCGAGTCGTCGTTCAAGGTGTTCCAGGCGACGGTGGCCGGCGGCGGCGCGGTGAAGGCGCTGAACGCCAAGGGTCTCGCGGATGTCACGCAAGGTGAGCTCAAGAATCTCGAGGATGTGGCGAAGTCGCTCGGCGCGAAGGGCCTCGCGTTCATCAAGGTCGAGGGCGGCGAGTGGAAGTCGCCGATCGTGAAGTTTTTCACCGAGGCGGAGAAGGCGGAGCTGGCGCGGAAGCTGGACATGGCGGACGGCGACATCGTGTTCTTCGCGGCGGCGCCATGGGAGAAGGCGTGCGCGATCCTCGGCCGGCTGCGGCTGGAAGCGGCGCAGCTGCTGGTGAAGCGCGGGAAAATGACGCTGCGGCCGGACGACTGGAAGTTCCTCTGGGTGGTGGATTTCCCGCTGATGAGCTTCGACGAGGACGAAAAGCGCTACGTCGCGACGCACCATCCGTTCACCGCGCCGGTGGCGGAGGACGCCGCGCTCCTCGATTCGGATCCGAAGGCGGTGCGCGGGCAGCATTACGACGTGGTGTTGAACGGCATGGAGCTGGGTGGTGGATCCATCCGGATTCACCAGCCGGCGCTGCAGAAGAAGGTGTTCGAGGACGTGCTGAAGATACCGGCCGACGTGGTGGAGAGCCGGTTCGGTTACATGCTCAAGGCGTTCACCTACGGTGCGCCTCCGCACGGCGGCATCGCGTTCGGTCTCGACCGCATGGTGGCGCTGCTCTGCGGCACGACCAGCATCCGCGACGTCATCGCCTTCCCCAAGACCCAGAAGGGCCAGGATCTGATGGCGCAGAGCCCGACGCCGGTGACGCCGCGTCAGCTCAAGGACCTGCACATCGCTACCGTGCAGCCGGAGTAAGCGCCGCGCCCGACACGACGCTTGCAGGCGCCGCCGCTCCGAGGGTAGATTTCATTCATCCAATCCCCATGAAACTCATCATCGCCATCATCAAGCCGTTCAAACTCGAGGAAGTTAAGGAGGCCCTGGCGGCCGCCGGCATCGAGGGGATGACGGTGACCGAGGTCAAGGGCTTCGGCCGCCAGAAGGGCCACACCGAGATCTACCGCGGCAGCGAGTATACGGTGGATTTCCTGCCCAAGGTTAAACTGGAGGTCGCCGTCGCGGACGAGGTCGCGGGCAAGGCCATCGACGCCATCGCGAAGGCGGCCAAGACGGGCAAGATCGGGGATGGGAAGATCTTCGTGGTACCGCTGGAGGAAGTGGTGCGTATCCGCACTGACGAACGAGGCGAGTCGGCGGTCTGAACGACTCCCTCCCGCCTTCCGCGACCGGCCTTTCGAGGCCGGTCTTTTTTTGTCCATATTGCGCGGAAAAGGGCACGGTACTTGCTGCATAAATTGCTCATCCCGCGGTCCTTCGATCGCAAGTTGCCAACGACTTGAGGTCGGGTCGGGCGGCGGGAGAAACCCTTCAAACCCTGATGACTCGCCTCCCTGCCTTCCCGCGGGGTCTCCGGACCTCCGTTTTTTTATTCGTTTTCCTGTGTCCGTTTCTGCGGACGTGGGCCGCGCAGCCGGCGGCCGAGCCGCCGAGCTCGGTGGAGAAACGCCTCGCGGCGCTCGAGGCGTATGTGGCGAACGCCGACCCGGCCGCCTCGGCCACCGTGGCGCCCGGCGCGCCGGCGCGCGCCCCATTGGCCGGCATGCCCGGTCCGGGGCATAACGCGTGGATGATGGTGAGCGCGGCGCTGGTGCTCTTCATGACGGTGCCCGGGCTCGGGCTGTTCTACGGCGGACTGGTGCGGACCAAGAACGTGCTGTCGGTGGTGGCGTGGTGCTTCGGGATCACGAGCCTGGTGACGGTGCTGTGGTGGGCTTTCGGATACAGTCTCGTCTTCGGGCGGAGTTTCGGAAGCCCGTTCCTGGGCGGCACCGAATTCCTCTTCCTGCGCGGGGTGGGCGCGGCGCCGAATCCGGACTATTCGTTCTGGGTCTCGCACAACGTGTTCGCGACGTACCAGCTGGCCTTCGCGATCATCACCCCGGCGGTCATCATCGGCGGGGTGGTGGAGCGCATGCGTTTCTCGGCGGTGCTGCTGTTCACCGCATTGTGGTTCGTCGTCGTGTATTGCCCGGTGGCGCACATGGTCTGGGGCGCGAACGGTTTCATGAACGGGCTTGCCAACCCGGCGGCCGGCATCCGCGCGGTGGATTTCGCGGGCGGCATGGTGGTCGAGATGGCCTCGGGGCTCTCCGCGCTGGTGCTGTGCCTCATCGTGGGGAAGCGGCTCGGCCACGGACGCACCCCGATGCCGCCGCACAGCCTGGTGATCACGGTCGCGGGAACCGGCATGCTCTGGGTGGGCTGGTACGGCTTCAACGCGGGCTCGGCGCTGGCGGCCGACGGTGTCGCGGCGAACGCTTTCCTTACCACCACGCTGGCGGCCGCGGTGTCGGCGGGGGTGTGGGCGGTGCTAGAGCGCGCCTCGCGCGGCAAGGCGAGTGTGCTGGGCTTCTGCTCCGGCGCGGTGGCGGGACTCGTCACGATCACGCCCGCGTGCGGATTCGTGGATGCAACCGGCGCCATGGTCGCCGGCGTGCTGGGGGGCGCGATCCCGTTCCTGGCCTGCATGAAGGTGAAGGCGCTTTTCGGCTACGACGACGCCCTTGACGTGATGGGCGTGCACGGCGTCGGCGGGATCGTGGGCCTGATCGTCACCGGTTTCTTCGCCACCACCGCGGCGAATCCCGCGCTCGCCAACAACCTCGGCGGGATCGTCGGCCGCACGCTGTGGCTCGAGCAATTGAAGGGCATCGGGCTCACGCTCGTCTGGACGTGCGTTGGCACCGCGCTGGTCGCGTTGCTGGTGAAGGCGACCACGGGCCTGCGCCCGACGGTGGAGGCCGAGACGGAGGGCCTGGATCTCAGTGATCACGGCGAGGAAGGTTACATCTACGAGCCGAAGTCGTGATCTGAACGGCGGTGGCCGGGTGGAGGAGGGAGACCACGAAACACACGAAAGGCACGAAACCGATCCGGGGCTGGCCCACGGAACTCACGGAAAAAACGGATCAGGCCGGGCAACCACGAAGGGACACCAAGGGACACGAATGAACGCGCTCCTGCATCGCTCCGCGGGGGAGCACCACGGATGGCCGCGAAGAGGCGCACGAGGCGCATGAGTCGGGACCAGGCCGACGATCCGGGTTCAACCACGGATGAGGAACCGCCGATGTAGCCGCGGTCGCCCGCCTACGCCGAGGCTACGGCGGGCAAGCTCACCGCTGATTATTCCGGGAGACCTACGGCCGAAGGCGGTTCGGACTCGCTCCGCGTGGTCGCCCACGGAACTCACGGAAAAAACGGATCCGGCCGGGCAACCACGAATGGCCACGAAATCACACGAATGAGGAACCGCCGGTGTAGCCGCGGGCGTGTACCCTTCGTAGGCTCGGCGAAGTAGGGCCC
>JBEGJD010000632.1:0-3211 GCA_041184765.1 Verrucomicrobiota bacterium
CTGTTCTATTTCCCCGCGCTGGCCGCGGCGTTCGTGGGCGATGCGTTGTTCCGAGGGAGCATCGGGCGCACGGATTTTCCGGGCGGCGACCACGCGCTGCTTCTCCGGTCGATTCGCGAGCAGATCTATACCCTGCCAGCCGCGACGAAGGTGTTTCCCGGGCACGGTCCGGCGACCACGGTCGCGGAAGAACGGAGCGGCAATCCCTATGTCCGCGGATAAATCGGAGCACGTCTGGTTCATGCGGCGGGCTCTGGAGCTCGCGCGCGGTGTCTGGGGTACCACCCATCCCAACCCGATGGTGGGGGCCGTCATCGTGGAGAATGGCGAGATCGTTGCCGAGGGTGCGACTGCGCCCGACGGCGGTCCGCACGCGGAAAAAGCGGCGCTGGCGGCGCTTGGTCGCGCGCCGCGGCCCGGCGCGACTCTCTACGCGACGCTGGAGCCGTGTTGCACCGAGGGCCGCACCGGGGCGTGCACCGACTCCATCCTCGCCGCGGGTATCGGCAAAGTTGTCATTGGAGCGACGGATCCCAATCCCGCCCACGCCGGCCGCGGTTTTGGGGTGCTGCGCGAGCGCGGGGTCGAGGTCGTCACCGGCGTGCTCGAGCGCGAGTGCAGCGACCTAAACCTCATCTTCAACCACTGGATCACCACCGGCGGCCCGCTCATCGCCGCGAAGGTCGCATCCACGCTCGACGGCAAGCTCGCCTGCCGCACCGGGGAATCACGCTGGATCACCAACGAGACCTCGCGTGCCGACGTCCATCGCTGGCGGCGTTTGTTCCCGTCCATCGCGGTCGGGGCCATGACGGTGCTGAAGGACAACCCGCGGCTCACCGCCCGTCTGTCGGGCGAGCCGGAGTGGTGCCCGTGGCGCTTCGTCTTCGACGGTCTGCTGCGGACCGTCGTGGACAAGAACCCGCCGCACGTCTTCACGGACGCGTTCCGCGACCGCACGATCGTCGTGACCACGCCGCATGGCGGCCTGGGCTACGTGCGGAAGCTGCGGGACGCCGGGATCAAGGTCTGGATCTTCGAATCGACCAACCAGCGGGTGCCGATCGCGGATTTCCGACGGCGCTGCGCGGAGGAGCGAATCCCCGGGGTGTTCATCGAGGGCGGCGCGGGGTTGATCAGCGAACTGATCCGCGCGCGGCAGCTCGACTATCTTTTCGCCTACCATGCCCCGGTGATCCTTGCCGACGAGAAGGCGAAATCGATCCTTACGGGCATGCGGCCCGAGCGTATCGAGCACGGCATCCGGCTGGAGGAGGTGCGCCACGACATGTTCGACGGCGATCTGCTCATGCGCGGTCGTGTCGCTTACCCCGCGAAGATGCTGATCGACGAGACGGTCTTCGCGGTCCGCTGAAACGGTTCCCTGCTTTCCCCATGCCACGTTCCGCACTGACCCCGGGCCGCGCGTTCCTCGTGCTCGGCCTCCTGTTCAATCCTGCGTCCAGCGTTCTGCGCGCCGCCGCCGCCGATGATTACCCTCCGCATCCCGACTCGGTCGTCCAGGCCGGGGTGCCGAAAGGGGAGATGCTCCGCTTAACACTCGATGATTCGCGGATATTCCCCGGCACCTCGCGCGAGGTGCTGGTCTACGTGCCCCGCCAGTATGATCCGGCGCGTCCCGCTTGCGTCTATGTCAACCAGGACCGCGTGCAGTGGAACGCCCCGGTGGTTTTCGATAACCTGATCGCGCGGGGCGAAATTCCCGTGCTCATCGGGGTCTTCGTCGCACCCGGGGTTCTGAAGTCCGCGAATCCCGCCACTGCGCTCGACCGTTTCAACCGCAGTTTCGAGTACGACGGTCTGGGCGACGCCTACGCGCGGTTCGTCCTCGAGGAGTTATTGCCGCTTGTGGAGACGCAGAAGGCCGGTGATGGCCGTCCGCTCCGCCTCTCGCGGCGCGCTGCGGACCGCGCGATCGGCGGCTCGAGCTCCGGCGCGATCGCGGCGTGGACCGTCGCCTGGGAACGCCCGGACGCCTTCACGCGGGTGTTCAGTGCCATCGGCACCTACGTTGGACTGCGCGGCGGCGACCGGTACCCGACGCTGATCCGCAAATACGAGACGAAGCCGATCCGCGTGTTCCTTCAGGACGGTTCGAACGACAACAACATCTACGGCGGCGACTGGTGGATGGCCAACCAGACGATGCAGCGGGCACTCGAGTTCTCCGGTTACGATGTCCGTCACGTCTGGGGAGAGGGCGGCCACAACGGAAAACACGGCACCGCTTTGTTTCCGGATGCCCTGCGCTGGCTCTGGCGCGGATGGCCCGAGTCGGTGCGCCCCGCGGCCGCCACCAAGAACGCGGTGCTCTCCGCGCTGCTCATCCCCGGCGAGGATTGGACGCTGGTCGGGGAGGGATACCAGCTCACCGAAGGGCCTGCGGCCGACGCGAACGGGGTGGTTACATTCACCGATATCCGCGCTTCCAAAGCCTACCGGATCGGTCCCGACGGACGTCCCGTCCTGTCGCGGGAAAACACGGAGCGCGCGAACGGTCAGGGCTTCGGACCCGACGGAACGCTTTATGTCGCCGCGGCGGGCAAGCAGCAGGTGGTGGCCATCGCCCCGGGCGGGGCGCAGCGGGTGGTTGCCGAGGGTATCGGCGGAAATGATTTGGTGGTGGCGCGCAACGGAAACATCTACGTCACGCATCCACCCGGCGGGAATTCCAACGACCCGAGTCGGGTCTGGCTGGTGCGGCCGGACGGCCGCAAGGAGGTGGTCGATTCCGGTCTACGTTTCGCCAATGGCGTCGCGCTTTCGCCCGACCAGTCGCTGCTCTACGTGGCTGACTACCGCTCGCATTGGGTGTACAGCTACCAAATCCGCGCCGATGGCACGCTCGCGCACAAGCAGCGCTATTTCCACCTGCACGAGCCGGACGACGAGGACATGAGCTTCGCGGATGGCATTAAGGTCGACCGCGACGGCCGACTTTATGTCGCGACCCGGCTGGGCATCCAGATTTGCGATCAGGCGGGGAGGGTGAACGCGATCCTGCCGCTGCCCAACGGCCGCATCACCAACCTTTGCTTCGGTGGTCCCGGGTTCGACACGATCTATGCCACCTGCGGCGACAAAGTTTACCGCCGGAAGGTGAACACCCGTGGCGCACTCGCGTGGGAGCCGCCCCACAAACCTGCCGCGCCCAAGCTGTGAACGGGCGTTGAGGCGCCTTCAGTCCACG
>JBEGJD010000633.1:0-5655 GCA_041184765.1 Verrucomicrobiota bacterium
CGGCGACCGCGATGAACATCGCCGGCCGCCCCACCCGCACGATCTGGCCCGACGCCGACGGTGTTTCCGTCAGCATCATCGACCAGACGCGCCTCCCGCATGCCTTCGCAACGGTGCGACTGGAAACGCTCGGGGACGCCGCGCATGCGATCCGTGAAATGCTGGTGCGCGGCGCGCCGCTGATCGGGGCTACGGCCGCCTGGGGGATGTGGCTGGCGATGAGGTCCGACGGCGGCGACTCCTCGCTCGATCGCGCCCACGCCACCCTGCTCGCCACCCGCCCCACCGCGGTGAACCTGCGCTGGGCGCTGGACCGCGTTCGCGTGCGGCTCGCGCCCTTGCAACCGGCGGAACGCGCGGCCGCCGCCCGCGCGCTCGCGATTGAGATCTGCGAAGAGGACGTCGCCCTTAACCGGGCGATCGGCGCCGCCGGGCTCCCGCTGTTTACCGCCCTCGCGGCCCGTAAGCCACACGGCCAGCCACTCAACATTCTCACGCATTGCAACGCCGGCTGGCTCGCCACGGTCGACGTCGGAACCGCGACCGCTCCGATCTACGCCGCCCACGACGCCGGCCTGCCCGTGCATGTGTGGGTTGATGAGACGCGCCCGCGTAACCAGGGCGCGAGCCTCACCGCGTGGGAACTGCTCAACCACGGCGTGCCGCACACCGTGATCGCGGACAACGCGGGCGGGCACTTCATGCAGCACGGCCGCGTCGACGTCGTGATCACCGGCACCGACCGCGTGACGGCCGCGGGCGACGTGTGCAACAAGATCGGCACCTACCTGAAGGCGCTCGCCGCCCGGGATAATGGCGTGCCCTTTTACGTGGCCGCGCCCTCACCGAGCATCGATTGGCGGATCCGCGACGGACTCCGCGAAATCCCGATCGAGGAGCGCTCCGCGTCCGAAGTCGGGCGCATCACGGGCCGTCTGCCGTCGGGCGGGATCGCCACGGTGGACCTGCTGCCACCGGGCTCCCCGGCGGGTAACCCGGCATTCGATGTGACCCCGGGACGGCTCGTGACGGGACTCATCACCGAGCGCGGCGTGTGCGCCGCCACGGAGCCCGGGCTCGCCTCCCTTTTTCCCGAGCACGCCGCCCAAGCGCGGCCGTGACGATCGTCTCCGGGCCCCGATGGCAGGCGGCCCCCAGGGAAAATAAAAAAGGCGCGGCTGTGAGCCGCGCCCTTGAGGGCAGATCGCCGTGGGCGAGGCTTACTGGCAGGCTTCACACTCCTCGCCGCGGCGCATGGCCTCGATCGAGCAGGCTTTCTTCTCAGCCTCGGTGTACTGGCGCTTCTGAGCTGGCGCAACGGGGGCGGCAGTCTCGGCCGCCTTGGCTTTGTCCGCCTCGAGCCCGGCGGCGACGGCACCGCGAACTTCCTTCTTCGCCGCGACGGTGGCCTTCTCGATGTTGGAGGCGCCCAGGCTGCGGAGGTAGTAGGTCGTCTTGAGACCGGAGCGCCACGCGTGGCGGTACATGTGGCTCAGCGTCTTCAGGTCGGGCGTCTTGATCCAGAGGTTCACCGACTGCGCCTGGTCGATCCACTTCTGGCGGCGCGCGGCCGCGTCGAGGATCCACTTAAAGTCGATGTCGAAGGCCGTGAGGTACTTCGCCTTCAAGTCGGCGGGGATACGCTCGATATCCTTCAGCTCACCGTCGAAGTACTTGAGGTCATCGATCATGTCCTGGTCCCAGAGCCCGCGGGACTTGAGGTCCTTCACGAGGAACGGATTCAGGACGATGAACTCGCCCGAGAGGTTCGATTTGACGAAGAGGTTCTTGTACGTCGGCTCGATACAGGGGGAGGTCGCCGTGATATTGGAGATCGTGGCGGTGGGCGCGATGGCGAGGCAGTTCGAGTTGCGCATGCCCTGCGCGGCGATCTTCGCGCGGAGGGGAGTCCAGTCGAGACGGCCGCCGCGGGGGACCTCGACGGTCACGCCGCGTTCCTTTTCAAGGAGGTCGAGGGTGTCCTGCGGGAGCAGACCGCGGTCCCACTTCGAGCCCTTGTAGCTGGAGTAGGTGCCACGCTCCGCGGCGAGGTCGGAGCTGGCCTCGTAGGCGTAGAAGGCGACGGCCTCCATCGCCTCGTCATTGAACTCGACCGCCTCGTTGGAAGCGAAGGCGTGCCCGCGAAGGTAGATCGCGTGAGCCAAGCCCATCACCCCGAGGCCGATCGGGCGGTGGCGAAGGTTCGAGGTCCGCGCCGCGACGGTCGGGTAGAAATTGATGTCGATGACGTTGTCGAGGGCGCGGATCGCGGTGCGGATGGTCTCGCGCAGCTTGGCGTGATCGAGCGAGCCATCGGGCTTGAGGTGCGTCTCGAGGATGACGGAGCCGAGGTTGCAGACGGCGGTCTAGTCGTTGCTCGTGTTAAGAGTGATCTCGGTGCAGAGATTGGACGAATGGATCACGCCGACGTGGTCCTGCGGGGAACGGATGTTGCAGGCGTCCTTGAAGGTGATCCAAGGGTGCCCCGTCTCGAAGAGCATCGAGAGCATCTTCTTCCAAAGTTCCAGAGCCTCGATCCGCTGGCCGGAGATCTTCCCCTCCTCGGCCAGACGCTCGTACTCAAGATAGCGGCGCTCGAACGCCGAGCCGTAGAGCTCGTGCAGGTCCTTCACCTCGTTGGAACGGAAAAGCGTCCAGTGCTTCCGGTCCTCCATGCGCTTCATGAACAGGTCGGGGATCCAGTTGGCCGTGTTCATGTCGTGCGTGCGGCGGCGGTCGTCGCCGGTGTTTTTCCGCAGCTCGAGGAACTCGAAGATGTCGTTGTGCCAGCTCTCGAGGTAGGCGCAGCCGGAGCCCTTGCGCTTGCCGCCCTGGTTGACCGCCACGAGCTGGTCGTTGTGGAGCTTCAGGAACGGGATGACGCCCTGCGATTCGCCGTTGGTGCCGTGAATGTGGGCGCCAGTGCCGCGCACCGCCGTCCACGAGCCACCGAGGCCGCCCGCCCACTTGGCGAGGAAGGCGTTGTCGGCGATGCCGCGGAGCATGATGCTCTCGAGGGAGTCGTCGACGTAGTACAGGTAGCAGGACGAGAGCTGCGAGTGGAGCGTACCGGAGTTGAACAGCGTCGGTGTGCTGCTGCAGAAACGACGGCTCTTGTAGAGCTCGTAGAGGCCGGTGACGCGCGACTCGCGGTCGCCCTTTTCATCAAGCATCAGGCCCATCGACACGCGCATCCAGAAGAACTGCGGCGTCTCGATGCGGCGCGCGGGCTTCCGCGTCTTGTCGATGATCAGGTAGCGGTCGTACAGCGTCTGGATGCCGAGGAAGTCGAACTCGAGGTCCGAAGACGGATCGAGGGCGGCGGAAAGACGCGAGAGATCGTAGTCGAGGAGGCGGGGATTAAGCCGGCGGATGGCCACGCCGTGCTCAAGGTACTTCCGGAAGGCCCGCTGGTGCGCGGTCTTCAAGGCGGAGATGCCGTCGCGGGTGATGTCCCAGCCGAGGACCTCCTCGTAGATGTAGGTGAGCTGGATGCGGCCGGCGAAACGCGCGAAGTCGGCGTCCCGCTCGATCAGCGTCTTCGAGTTGAGGATGATCGTGGCGTCGAGGTCCTTCTCGCTGATCTGGTCGTACACCGAGCGGCGGAGCTCGGCCTCGATCTCCTCGTTGTTCAGGCAGAGATCCAGCCCGATGCGGGCGAACTCGATGCGCTTGCGGAGGTCGGCGCCGTCCCAGAACACGTTCGATCCGTCGGCCTTCTTGACCACGATCATCGACGACTGGCCCGGGGCGGGAGCGGCCGGGAACGGCGCGGCGGAACCGGGCTCCTCCTCACCGCGCTCGCGGGCGGCGGCGCGTTGCGCCCGGAAAAGAATGTAGGCCTCGGCCACCTTGAAATGGCCCGCCTTCATCAACTCCTCCTGCACAAAATCCTGGATCTCCTCGATGTGGACGAACGACTGCTTCGAGGCGTGGACCCGCTCGGAAACGGCGCGGGTGATGGCCACCGCCGGGGCGGAGTCGCGCTGAAGGGACAGGAATGTCTTCCGCACCGCGATCTCCACCTTGTGCTCGCTCCACGGCACGACGTGGTTGTTGCGGCGGATGACGCGCAGCGTGGAGGTCGCGGCGGCGTCGCGATCGACGGCGATCTTGCGGGCGCGATTGAGCAGGAGGCTCTTGGCGACGAAGTAGGCGTTGTTGTCGACCAGAGTCTTCTCGATCAGTTCGTACAGCGCATCGAGGGTGAGGCGCAGCGGCGATTGCTTGCGGGCCTGGACAGCGAGCGTCGCGGCAAGCTCGCCGCAAATCTTGGCGACCCACGCGCGGTTGGCGTCGGTGAAGATCTCTTTTTCGCCGCGGGCCAGGTGGACGTTGGTCAGCGCCTTGCCAAGGGTGTCTGCCACCTCAGCGAGCACGAAGCGCTCCTCGCCATGCGGGCAAAGGAGGGTAATGGGCGGCACGGTTCCCTCGACGGCGGCGACGACATCGCGCCAGGCAAAATGGGGCTTCTGCTCAACCGGAGCATGGACGGTACGTTTAAGGGCGAGATCGTGCGCGACAGTCGGCTGGCTCATGGCGGAGATTTAACGGGAATGGAACAAAACGGTCTGAAGGGAGGGAAAAGTGAAAGCCCGGCCCCCGCCCTGGACGGGCGAGGAAACGGGAGGTCAGGGGATATGGGGTGGGCGGGGCGGGCCCGGAAGTCAGCTGGGGTGTCGGATCAGAGCTCGTCGTCGCTGACGACATTGAGGGAGGAGGCCTTCTGGTACTCGGTGACGCGACCTTCGAAGAAGTTTTGCTCCTTCTTGATGTCCATCATCTCGGCGAGCCACGGCAGGGGATTTTTGACGCCGGGCGAAAGCGGCGAAAGGCCGCAGCTCTCGAGCCGGCGATCAGCGATGTAATCGATGTAGCTCAGGAAATCGTCGGCCGCGAGGCCGATGGAGTTCACCGGCAGGCAGTCGCGGATGAACTCCTTCTCCAACTGGACCGCCTCGCGCATGAGGCCACGGAGCTCCTCCTTGAATTCGGCGGTCCAGATTTCCTGGTTCTCGTCGACGAGATCCATGAAGAGGTTCCGGAACACCTCGATGTGGTTGGACTCGTCGCGGAGGGTGTAGCGGAACATCTGCCCGATGCCGGGGAACTTGTTTTGCCGGTAAAGCGACAGCACCATGCCGAACAAGCCGTAGAACTGCGTGCCCTCCATGCACTGACCGAACACGAAGATGTTCTTCGCCAGCAGGCGCTTGTTCTCGGGTAGCGTGAGATCGAGGTCGCGGCGCAGGGCGTGCGACGTGCGGGTGACGAACTCGTTCTTGCGGACGATCGTCGGGATGTCCTCGAACATCGCCTCGCACTCGTGCGGGTTGATCTGCAACGAGGAGATCATGTACAGCAGCGAGTCGGCGTGGATGTTCTCCTCATGCGCGTGCCGGCCCAGGACCAGCTTCAGCTCCGGGGCCGTCACCAGCTCGCGGACGACGTGCTGGATGTTGTCCCCGACGATGCCCTCGGCGGCCGAGAAGTAGCCGATACCCATCCGGATGATCCAGTGCTCGACATCCGAGACGGCCTTGTCGTCGCGCCACTGCTCGATGTCCTTGCCCATCGGGATGTCCTCCGGCTCCCAGTGGTTGGCCTTCATCTTGCGGTAGAGCTCGTAGGCCCACTGGTACTTCAGCGGCAGGA
>JBEGJD010000634.1:0-5683 GCA_041184765.1 Verrucomicrobiota bacterium
TCAGCGTGGCGGTTGCGCCCGCGGCGACCTGCACCTCGGACTCCTGCGGATCGAGTCCGGTGTAGAACACCCGCACGCGCTGGCGCCCGGCGGGGACGCGCGCGAGGGAGAACGAGCCGTCGCGCTGCGTGACGGCGGCGAGCTCCGTGCCGGTGACGCGCACCTCGGCGCCGCCGAGGAAGTCGCCGGTCTTCGCGTTGCGGACGGTGCCGGCGATCTCGCCGGTGGCACCGGACTGGGCCGGCAGGCCGTTGGTCAGAGCGAGCGAGCCAAGCAGGCACGCGACGCGGAGTAAAAGTCCGGACAGGGCCGGGAGGTGGCGGGGGGTTCTCATACGGGAAAAGCTTCAGCGCGGGATCCGGCGGGGCAGGGTGGGGTCGGAAACCGCGCGCCCTGTTCGTCACAGCCGGCGCTGGTGCTGTCAACGGACGCCTTTTTTCAGCGGCTTGCGGGAGGTTCCCGCGTCCGCTTCGTGATCGGCGCTTGAGTCGCGCGACCGTGCGGTCGAGCCTCGCGCGCTCATGAGTACCCCCTCTTCCCCCGCGCCCCGTGTCGTCAATGCCGTGAAGGAAAAAATGCGCCGCGGGGAGGCGGTCGTCGGCATGATGGTGTGGTCGGGCAACGTGGAGACGGCCGTGCTCGGCGCGCAGCTGGGCTTTGATTTCCTCTGGGTGGAGATGGAGCACTCCCCGGTCTCTCACGAGACGCTGCGCCACATCGTGCTCGCCACGCGCGGGCTGCCCGTCGTGCCGTTTGCCCGTCCGGCTGTGAACGAGCTTTGGACCATCAAGCGGTTCCTCGACATGGGTGTGCTCGGCATCATCACGCCGTTCACCCGCACGCCGGAGGACGCGCGCCGCCTCGCCGACGGCTGCCGCTACCCGCCGCGCGGCCTGCGCGGCTGCGGTTCCGATCTCGCCGCGACCCGCTGGCAGGCCCCGGAGGGCTACCATGATTTCGCCGACGACTCCGTGCTGGCCGTCGCCGTCGTCGAGGACGTGAACGGCCTGCGCCACGCCGAGGAGATCGCCGCCACACCCGGCGTCGACGTGATCTTCATCGGCACAAGCGACCTGTCGTTCTCGCTCGGCTTCCGCGGCCGGCAGGACGTGCCGGAACTCGAGGCGGCGGTGAAGCGCATCGCCGACGCCGCCCGGCGCCACGGCAAGTTCATCGGGCGGCCTGCCGTCACGGTGGCCGACGTCGAGCGTCATCGTGCCGCAGGTTTCCAATTCCTCATGGGGCCGACCGAGCTCGGTCTGATGGCGGCCGGTGCCGCCGCTTACCTCGGGCCCATCGGCAAACACACGCCGTTGATCCCGGCGGGCGGTCCCACCGGCGGCGGTTACACCGCGCCGGCGGCGAAGGCCTGAGCGGCTCCGGCGGCCGCGCCCGGTTCGGGCAGGAAGGCGTGCGGATAAAATCCTCGCGGTCGGGCGCGTGGGTTGGCGACGTTGCGGCACCCCTTCAACCCCATGTGTCCCCTGAAAGCCGTTTGGTTTCCCGCGTCGCTGGTCCTCGTGTTCGCCGCGCGCGCATTCGCCGCTCCGCTCGATCTCTCGGAGGCCGTGGTCGTCATGCCACCCGGCGTCAGCGGGCCGGAGCGCAAGGCGGCGGTCATGCTCGTCGAGGAGGTCGAGAAACGCAGCTACCTCCGCTGGACCGTGAGCGAGCAGGCTCCCGCCGCCGGGCGGCCGGCGATTTTCCTCGGTAACCGCGCGGCGTTGTCCGCCGCGTATCCTGCCACCTTGTCCGCTCTGCCGCCGGCGTCCGCGGGGGCCGAGGGCTACGCCATCGGCACCGCCGGTGACGGTAGGATTGTCGTCGCCGGCAACGATGCGCGCGGCGTGCTCTTCGGAGCCGGCCGGCTGCTCCGGTCCCTTGAGTACGGACGTGAGCGCGTCGGGTTGCCCGCACCGCTCAGCCTCGCGACTGCCCCTCGCTACCGTCTGCGCGGGCATCAGCTGGGTTACCGTCCGAAGACGAATTCCTACGACGGCTGGACCGTCGCCCAGTGGGAAAGCTACATCCGCGACCTTGTCGTCTACGGCGCCAATGCCATCGAGGTGATCCCGCCGCGTTCGGACGACGACGACGACAGCCCGCACTTCAACCTCAGTCCGCTGCGGATGATGACCGAGCTTTCGCGTCTCGCGCAGGATTACGGCATCGAGTTCTGGATCTGGTATCCGGCGCTCGACAAGGACTACGGCGATCCGGCGCAGGTGGAGTTCGCGCTCCGCGAGTGGCGCGACGTGCTGCGGCGCCTGCCGAAGGTCGACGCGCTGTTCGTGCCGGGCGGCGATCCCGGTCACACGCCGCCGGGGAAACTTTTCCCGCTGCTCGAGCGGCAGGCGCGGCAATTGCGGGAGCTGCACCCGACGGCGCGCGTCTGGATGTCGCCGCAGGGCTTCGACCAAACCTGGATGGACGAGTTCAAGGGGTTGATGAACCCGCGCCCCGCGTGGCTCGAGGGCATCGTCTTCGGGCCCCAGCAGCGCGTGAGCGTCGAGGAGCTGCGGGGTCTGCTGCCCGCGGGCACGCCGGTGCGTTTCTATCCCGACATCACCCACACGATGAACTGCCAGTATCCGGTGCCGCAGTGGGACTACGCCTTCCAGGCGACGCTGAATCGCGAGCCGATCAACCCGCGTCCGCTCGATCAGGCGGCCATCTTCCGCCGCGTGCAGCCCGCCAACGACTATGGTGTCCTCACCTACTCCGAGGGCTGCAACGATGACGTGAACAAGTGCATCTGGAGCGCGCTCGCGTGGGCGCCTGAAACCGACGTGGCCGACATCCTGCGCGATTACTCCCGCTACTTCATCGGGTCCAATCTCACGGAGGAGTTCGCGCAGGGGCTATTCGCTCTCGAGCGCAACTGGCGCGGTCCGCTCGCCACCAACGTAGGTGTGAACGTCACCCTCGCGCAGTTCCAGACGATGGAGCGCGCCGCGACCCCCGCCCAGCTGCGCAACTGGCGTTTCCAGCAGGCGCTCTACCGCGCGTATTACGACGCCGCGGTGCGGGCGCGGCTGCTCGACGAGACCGCAAGGGAACAGTCCGCCCTCGCCGAATTGAGGCGCGCGCCGTCCGCGGGATCTCTCGCCGCACTCGGCGCGGCGGAGCGGGAATTGGCCACCTCTTCAGGCGCCGGTGCCGACCTTCGCGCGCGGGCCCACGAACTGGCGGAGGCGCTGTTCCAGAGCATCCACATGCAGCTCAGTGTACCGCGTTACCGGGCGATCTCGGTCGGCCGTGGCGCCAACCTCGACCTGATCGACACTCCTCTTAACAACGCCCCGTGGTTGCGCGAGCGGTTCGCCGAAGTGCGCGCGCGGACGGACGAAAAGGAGCGTTTGCGCGGCATCGCCGAGATCATCGATTGGGAAAACCCGGGCCCGGGAGGATTTTACGATGACCTCGGGGCCGCCACGACGCAGCCGCACCTCGTTCCGGGTTCGGCCTACGCCGACGACCCCGCGATGCTTCGCGCCCCGCACCTGGCTTCGGGCGGTCCGCGCGGCGGGCCGGCGCTGCGCCTTTCTTCCCGCACCTACGCCGAGTCCCGCGACGACCAGCCGCTCGAGCTCCAGTACCGCGGCCTCGATCCCGCCGCCCGCTATCGGGTGCGGATCGTCTACGGTATGGGAGACCTCGGTTCCCGCGAGAAGCCGATGACCATCCGGCTCGTCGCCAACGGACAGCACGAGCTCCACGGTTTCCGGCCCAAGGATCCGACGGGACGTCCGGTGGAACTCGACGTTCCCGCCGAGGCGACCCGGGGCGGCGAACTCCGGCTGAACTTCAGCCGGCCCAAGGGGCTCGGTGGCAACGGCCGTGGGGTGCAGGTCGCCGAGGTGTGGCTGATCCGCGCGTCCGCGCCTTGAACCGGGGCTCTTGCGCGGTCGCCGCTTCGCACGAAAAAGATTCGCCTCCTTCCCTTCATGAAACCCCAGCGTTGGAAGACCCTTTCCCGTCGCGATGTCGTCCGTGACCGCTGGCTGCGGTTGCGCGCCGACCGTTGCGAGCTGAAGCCCGGGGTCGTCCTGGATCCGTTTTACGTCATGGAGGAGCCCGACTGGGTTCATACCGTCGCCCTCAACGCCGCGCGGGAGATCCTGCTCGTGCGCCAGTACCGCTACCCGGCCGACGTGTTTACGTGGGAATTGCCGGGCGGGTTGATGAACGCCGGTGAGGAGCCGCTCGCCGCGGCGCAACGCGAGCTGCGCGAGGAGACCGGCGCGACCGCGTCGCGCTGGAGCTTTGTCGCTGCCCTGCATCCTAACCCCGCGCGACAGACGAACCGCGTGCACTGCTTCCTTGCCGAGGATGCCGCCACGAACGGCGCCCTGGAGCTCGACGCCACCGAGGCGATCGAGTGCGCGTTCTTCGCTGTGTCCGCCGTGCACGGGCTGATTCGCGACGGAAGTTTTTCCCAAGCCACGCACGTTGGTTTGTTCCACCTTGCGCTGCCGCGTCTCGGCGCGTGAACCCGTTCCGTTTTCGCCGGTTACCGCTTCCTCCGCGGCGGCGTCTCGTTTAGCCGTTCCCCCATGATTCCTGTACCCCGTCTGCTGCTCGCGGCCCTTCTAGCCATCGCCGTCGCTCCCGCGGCCTCGTCCGCGCCCGCCAGCCGCCCCAATATCATCTTCATCCTGGCCGACGACATCGGCTACGCCGACCTCTCGTGCACCGGCGGCAAACACGCGCGCACCCCGGCGCTCGACTCGCTGGCTCGCGATGGCATCCGCTTCACCAACGCCCACTCGCCAGCCTCAACCTGCACGCCCACGCGGCGTGCGTTTCTCACCGGCACTTACTCTTGGCGCCAGCGTCCCGGCTCCGCCATCGCGCCCGGCGACGCCCCGTTGAGCATCCCGCCCGGGACCACCACCGTCCCCTCGTTGCTCAAATCCGCCGGCTACCGCACCGGCGTCGTCGGTAAATGGCACCTCGGCCTCGGGCCCGAGGGCGGTCCCGACTGGAACGGCGAGATCAAGCCCGGTCCGCTTGAAATCGGATTCGACCACGCGTTCCTCATGCCGGCCACCGGCGACCGCGTGCCCTGCGTCTACGTCGAGGATCGCCGCGTCGTGGGCCTCGATCCCCGCGACCCGATTCGCGTGAGCTACCGCGAGAAGGTCGGCAACGAGCCCACTGGCCGCGAGAATCCGGAGCTGCTCCGCTTGCGCCACACCCACGGGCATGACTTCACCATCATCAACGGCGTCGGCCGCATCGGCTGGATGACCGGCGGCAACGCCGCGCGGTGGAAGGACGAGGACATGTCCGACACCTTCGCCGCTCGCGCGGTGTCCTTCATCGAGCGGAGCGCGGGCGGCCCTTTCTTCCTCTATCTCGCCACGCATGGCATCCATGTCCCCCGCGTGCCGCACCCGCGTTTCGCGGGCCGCAGCGCCGGCGGGACGCGCGGCGACGCGATCGAGGAACTCGATGATCTCGTGGCGAAGGTTCTCGCCACACTCGACCGGCTGAAGCTCGCGGAAAACACGCTCGTTATCTTCACCAGCGATAACGGCGGCGTGATGGACGATGGCTATGAGGATGTCGGCCGTTTCGATTACCACCCGAACCATCCGCTGCGCGGCTACAAGGGATCCATCTGGGAAGGCGGCCACCGCGTGCCTTTCCTTGCGCGCTGGCCGGCGCGTATTCCGCG
>JBEGJD010000635.1:0-3164 GCA_041184765.1 Verrucomicrobiota bacterium
GCCGGCGCTCCCGCCTGCCGGCGATCTCGACGTTCTGCGTGACCTACATCGAGCTGATCCGCGGCGTCCCGCTGATCTCGGTGCTGTTCATGGCCTCGGTGATGTTCCCGCTCTTCCTGCCGGAGGGGATGACCTTCGACAAGCTGCTGCGCGCGCAGGCCGGCATCGTCCTCTTCACCGCCGCCTACCTCGCCGAGGTCATCCGCGGCGGGCTCCAGGCGCTGCCGCGCGGGCAGTACGAGGCGGCCGACGCCCTGGGGCTGTCGTGGCGGCTCAAGACGCTGCTGGTCGTCCTGCCCCAGGCCCTCCGGCTGGTCATCCCCCCGATGGTCAACAGCTTCATCGGCCTGTTCAAGGACACGTCCCTCGTCGTCATCATCGGCATTTTCGACCTTCTAAATGCCGCGAAGACGGCTATCGTGGAGCCCGCGTGGCAGGGCTTCGGCGTCGAGGCCTATGTCTTCGTCTCGATCATCTACTTCGTCTTCTGCTTCGCGATGTCGAGATACAGCGAGGGGCTGGAGAGCGAACTGAACCAGCACAGGCGCCGCTGAACGGCGCGCGAGAATGGAGCCAGCGATGAATGCCATCCCCCAGGCCGAGGCCGCGAAGCGGCCGATGATCGAGCTGCGCAAGGTCAACAAGTGGTTCGGCGACTTCCATGTCCTCCGCGACATCGACCTGACGGTCCATGCCGGCCAGAAGCTGGTCGTCTGCGGGCCCTCCGGATCCGGCAAGTCGACGATGATCCGGTGCATCAACCGCCTCGAGGAGCACCAGGAGGGCGACATCGTCGTCGACGGCGTCGAGCTCACCAACGACCTGCGGAACATCGAGCAGATCCGCCGCGAGGTCGGCATGGTGTTCCAGCAGTTCAATCTCTTCCCGCACCTGACCGTGCTCGAGAACCTGACGCTGGCGCCGATCTGGGTGCGCAAGGTCCCGCGCAAGGAAGCCGAGGAGAGCGCCATGTACTTCCTCGAGCGCGTGCGCATCCCCGAGCAGGCGGCGAAGTACCCGGGCCAGCTCTCCGGTGGCCAGCAGCAGCGCGTCGCCATCGCGCGTTCGCTCTGCATGAAGCCCAAGATCATGCTGTTCGACGAGCCCACCTCGGCGCTCGACCCGGAGATGATCAAGGAGGTCCTCGACACGATGGTCGAGCTTGCCTCCTCGGGCATGACGATGCTCGTGGTCACGCACGAGATGGCGTTCGCGCGACGCGTCGCGGACCGCGTGATCTTCATGGACCACGGGGAGATCGTCGAGCAGAACACCCCGGAGGCGTTCTTCGACGACCCGCGCTACGACAGGACCCGGGCCTTCCTCGGGCAGATACTGCACGGCTGAACCCGCCTCGCCCGCGCGGGCAAGGCGCGGGCGCGACGGGCAGCCGCCCTCAGTGGCCGAGGATCTGGCTCAGGAAGAGCTTGAGGCGCTCGGTGCGCGGGTTGGCGAAGAAGGTCGAGGGCGGTCCCTGCTCGACGATCTCGCCCTTGTCCATGAACAGGATGCTGTCGGCGACGGTGCGCGCGAAGCCCATCTCGTGGGTCACGCAGATCATCGTCATGCCCTCGTTGGCGAGCTCGACCATCACGTCGAGCACCTCCTTGATCATCTCCGGGTCGAGCGCGGAGGTCGGCTCGTCGAACAGCATCACCTTGGGCTTCATGCACAGCGCCCGCGCGATGGCGACGCGCTGCTGCTGGCCGCCGGAGAGCTGGCCCGGGTACTTCGCCGCCTGCTCGGGGATGCGTACGCGGCGGAGGTATTCCATCGCGACCTCCTCGGCCTCGCGCCTGGGCATGCTGCGCACCCAGATCGGCGCGAGCGTGCAGTTCTCCAGCACCGTGAGGTGCGGGAAGAGGTTGAACTGCTGGAACACCATCCCGACTTCGCTGCGCACGCGCTCGATGTCCTTGAGGTCGCCGGAGAGCTCGACGCCGTCTACGACGATGCTGCCGCGCTGGTGCTGCTCGAGGCGGTTGATGCAGCGGATCAGGGTCGACTTCCCGGAGCCAGAGGGGCCGCAGATCACGATGCGCTCGCCCTGGTTCACCGCCAGGTCGACGTCCTTGAGGACATGGAACTGGCCGTACCACTTGTTGACGCCCTTCATCTCGACGGCGACGCGCGAGGTCTTCGCGCTTGCGATGTGGTCGGGGGCAGAGGGCGTGTCGGCCATGGGATGCCCGGTCCGGTTCAGCGGCGGTTCCCGGCGGAGAGCTTCCGCTCGAGATGGAGGCTGTACTTCGACATGCAGTAGCAGAAGAAGAAGTAGATCGCGGTCGCCGCGAAATAGGGCTCGCGGAAGAGGCCGAGCCAGTCGCGGTCCTTGCCCGCGGAGTCGACCTGGAGCATCAGGTCCTTGAGGCCGATGATCGCGACCAGCGTCGTGTCCTTGAACAGGCCGATGAAGTTGCTGACGATGTTCGGGATCATCGCCTTCAGGGCCTGCGGCATCACGATGAAGAGTGTGGTCTGCCAGTAGTTGAGGCCGACCGCGGCGGCCGCCTCGTACTGGCCCTTGGGCAGGGCCTGGAGCCCGCCGCGCACGATCTCGGCCATGTAGGCCGCCGCGAAGAGGCAGACCGCGACGATGGCGCGCACCAGCTCGTCGATCACGATGTGCTGCGGCATGAAGAGCGGGAACATCGTCTTCGCCATGAACAGGATCGTGATCAGCGGCACGGAGCGGATGAGCTCGATGTAGCAGACGCAGAGGATGCGGATCAGCGGCATGGTGCTGCGTCGCCCGAGCGCGAGCAGGATCCCCGACGGCAGCGCCGAGGTGATCCCGATGCCGGATATCACGAGGGTCAGGAACAGGCCGCCCCAGCGATCCGTCTTCACCTCCGGCAGGACGAAGGTCCAGCAGGCGGCGAAGGCGAGCGCGTAGGCAGCCACGCCGATGCCGGCGAGGATCCGCGTGCGGGACTTGTCCGTGATCCCATCCCCGAACGGGCGGAGCAGGAGTTCCGGCAGCGAGCGGCCTGCGAGGATGCAGCAGGCGGAATGCACGAGGACGCCAAGGCCGGCGAGGACCGAGGCCGGGAAGAGGACGGTCATCGTCTCCTCGCGCGCGCCGCCCAGGAACATGTAGCCGGCGAAGAACGGGTAGGCGCAGACGATGGTCGCCGCGATCGCGATCTTGCCCGTGACGGCGC
>JBEGJD010000636.1:0-6474 GCA_041184765.1 Verrucomicrobiota bacterium
GCTTGGAGGGCATCGCGTCTGGAAAAATTGGTCGGGGATTCAAGCGAGGGAAATGTGCCAAGGGGAAGGCGCAAGTTGCGCAATTCGTTGTGACCCGATTCCGCCAACACGGATTCCGGCGCGGACTGTCCGCCGGGAATCGCCGCGGTGTCGTCCGACGTTGCGACACCGTTAGCCCATGAGTTTCGTCTTTCGGCGGTCACCCAACCCCGTTCCCCATGATCAAAGCCCTTTCCGTACTCCTCGTTTCGTTGATCTCGGCCGCCCGGCCGGTCCTTGCCGCGGAGCCGGTCGCGGTGGATTGGCTCGGCGGCGAGCCGCCGGCGGCGGCGACGGGGGTGAGTTGGGGCGTGCCTTGGCCGCGTGGAGCGGTGAAGCCGGGCGAGGGTTTCACGCTACGCGGACCCGCGGGAGAGATGCTTCCCGTGCAGAGCTGGCCGCTGGCCTACTGGCCCGACGGGTCGTTGAAGTGGGTCGGATTCGCGACGGTTAGCGGGCCGGGAAAGGCGGGCCCGTTCCGATTGGCGCCCGGTGCCGGTCAGGCTCCTTCCGGGCCGGTCGTGCGCGTGCGGCGGAGTGACACCGGGGTGGAGGTCGACACGGGGGTGATGCGCTTGAGGGTGACAAACTGGGGAGGAGACCTGATCGAATCGATCACGGTGGGCGGGCGGGAAGTGGCGCGCGGCGGCCGGCTCGTTTGTGTGGTGCAACGGGGCCCGGAGGGTGAGGCCGAGGAAACGCCGCCGCGGGATAAGTTCCTCGGGCGAACGACGCGGGTGACGGTCGAGCAGGAAGGCCCGGTGCGGGCGGTGCTGAAGATCGAGGGCATGCACCGGGCGGCGGCCGGCTCGCGCGAATGGCTGCCGTTCGTCGTGCGCCTCTACCTTTACGCGGGGCGTGAGGAGGTGCGGCTTGTGCACACCATCATCTACGACGGTGACGAGCAGAAGGATTTCGTGCGCGGCCTCGGGTTGGAATTTTCCGTGCCGCTGCGCGAGGAGATGCAAAACCGCCATGTGCGATTCGCGGGGGAGGGGGGCGGACTTTGGGCGGAGCCGGTGCAGCCGATGGTGGGCCGCGGCGGGCGCGTCGTGAACCACCCCGATGGCTCCGGCAACGTTTACCCGGCGCAATTGCAGGGAAAACGCGTCCCGAACCGCGCGGAGTACTCGCCGCCGGGCCAGTCGCTCCTTTCGGACTGGGCGACGTGGGACGCCTTCAAACTCACGCAGACGTCGGCTGACGGCTTCACGGTGGTGAAGCGGACCAACCCACGGAGCGCGTGGATTCCCTGTGGAGCGGGGCGACGCGCGGGCGGTCTCGCGTTTGTCGGCGACAGCAGCGGCGGGCTCGGGGTGAGTGTGAAGAATTTCTGGCAATCGTTTCCCGGTTCCCTGGAGGTCAGCGGCGCCACGACCGGTGAGGCGACGTTGCGGGCGTGGCTTTGGTCCCCCGACGGGCCGGCGATGGACATGCGGCATTACGACACCCGTGCGCACGGCTTGGACGCGGTGTACGAGGACGTGCAGCCGGGACTAAGTACGCCGGTCGGAGTGGCCCGCACCAGCGAGCTCACGCTTTTCCCTGGAGCCGGAGTGCCCGCGCGCGAGGAGACGGTTGCGCAGGCCCGTGTCGGAGCTGCCCAGCCGTTGTTCGTCGCCAGCCCGCGCCATCTGCACGCGGTGCGCGCGCTCGGAATCTGGAGCCTGCCCGACAAGAGCACGCCGTTCCGCCGAGCGGTCGAGGAGCAGTTGGAGTCGACCCTCGCCCACTACCAGCGTCAGGTGGAGCAGCAGCGTTGGTACGGCTTCTGGGATTTCGGGGACGTAATGCATTCCTACGACCGCGAGCGTCACGTTTGGAATTACGACCTAGGCGGGATGGCGTGGGATAATACTGAGCTGGGGACGGACCTCTGGCTTTGGGTCAGCTTTCTACGCACGGGACGGGCGGACATTTTCCGGATGGCGGAGGCGATGACGCGCCACACGAGCGAGGTGGATTGCTATCATCTCGGGTCGCTGGCCGGGCTCGGTTCGCGGCATAACGTGCGGCACTGGGGCTGCGGTGCCAAAGAAGTGCGCATCAGCATGGCCGGCTTGAAACGCCCCTACTATTATTTGACCACCGACGAACGCATCGGCGACCTCATGCGCGAAGTCGCCGACGCGGATCGCACTTCGCTGACCCTCGATCCCATGCGGCTCGCGCAGCCGATCACGGACGCCGAGCGCAAACACCCGGCGCGGGTGCGCGCGGGACCCGACTGGTTCGCCTTCGTGAGCAATTGGATGAGCGAATGGGAGCGCACCGGTGACACGAAGTGGCGCGACAAGATTCTGGCCGGCGTGGAGTCGCTGGAGGCGATGCCCTACTGGATCAAATCCGGAAAGAACCTCGTTTTCGGGTACGATCCGTCGACGGGGAAACTCTTCCAAGTCTCGGACGAGGTGGGTTCCTACAATCTCGCCACGATCCAGGCCGGATCCCAGGTCGTTTTCGAACTGAACGAAATTCTGGATCATGCGGGATGGCAGCGGATGTGGCTCCAGTATTGCCGCCTCGGCAGCGCGCCCGCCGAGGTGCTGCGGCGCGACCGTGAGTCGGGAACCGAGGATCCCGAAGGCCGCTACGTCGGAGAACAAGGACGCCAGAGCCAGGGCACGCCGCGCCTCGCGGCCTACGCGTATTGGAAGACTCGCAATCCCGTTTACGCCAAGGTCGCGACGTCCTCGCTCCTGCGTTTCGGGGGCGGACCGGTCGTCACGACCCGTGTCGCCGGTCCCTTGGTGCTGAACCCGATCGACGAGGCCGCGCGGATCTCCACCAACGGGGCGGCGCAGTCCGGCCTGAGCGCGATCGAGATCCTCGAACTCTGCGCCGACCAATTACCGGTCGAGGTGCCGCCGCCTGAACCCTTTCCCTCTTCCGGCGGCCGGGGGCGCACGGGAGGCAAGGCAGCTGGCGGATCAGATTCCGGCGACCGGCGTGACTGAGGATGTCGGTGACCCTGGAACGCTTTCCGACTGTCAGGCCTGCTCACCGTTTTTAATTCCGTTACCCGTTGATCAACTGAATCGAACCGAAACCGCGGCCCTCTCGGTCCGCCCCAAACCCCTTTCCATTCATGTTCCCACGCTTGTTCCGACTGCTCTCTCTTCCTTTAGCATTCGTGTGCGCCATTCCCGCCCGCGCGCAATCCACCGCCCCGGCCACTCCCACGCCGGCGCAGCTCGCCCGCTACGACCGCAACGGCAATGGCCGCCTCGATCCCGAAGAAGTGGCTGCACTCCAAGCTGACGAGGCGCGCGCGGCCAGGGCCCCCGTGACCACCGGTTCGCCCGGCGAGGTGGTGGAACTTTCCCCGTTCCAGGTTTCCGCCGCGGCCGACCGCGGCTACCTCGCGGCCAACACGCTTTCCGGCACACGGCTCAACTCAAAGATCGAGGACCTTGGCGCCTCCATCACGGTCGTCACCAAACAGCAGCTGCTCGACACCGCGGCGGTCGATCTGAACGACATCTTTCTCTACGAGGCCAACACCGAGGGGACTGGCACCTTCACCTCGTTCACCGTCGACCGGAACGGCGGCGTCAACGACAGCATCCAAGCCAGCCCGCAGACGGCCAACCGCATCCGCGGCATCGACTCCGCCAACATGGCGGTCGGCAATTTCGCCAGCAACAGCGCCATCCCCGTCGACACATATAACATCGACGCGGTCGAGATCAGCCGCGGCCCGAACTCCAACATCTTCGGCCTCGGCAACACCTCGGGCACCGTGAACCTCATCCGTTCGCAGGCCAACCTCACGCGGGCGTTCGCGTCGGCGTCGGTGCGCGCCGACAGTTTCGGCGGCTACCGCACGACGTTCGACGTCAACCGGCCGCTGCTCGGCAAGACCCTCGCCGCCCGCGTCTCGGGCGCCTACGAGTCCAAGGGCTACGAGCGAAAGCCCTCCGCCGACATCAGCCGCCGCGGGCAGATCGCCATGACCTACCGCCCGCTGCCCACCACCACCGTGCGCGCCAGCTACGAGTCGTACCACAATTACGCGCGCCGGCCGAACGCCGTCACCCCGCGCGACGCCGTCACTTACTGGAAAGCCGTCGGCAGCCCCACTTGGGATCCGATCACGCAGATCGTCACTTACGCCAACGGCTCGAAGTTCGGTCCGTACCCGCAGTCGCTTGACGGCAGCCTGCCCATCGGCCTGTTCGCGCAGGGCACCGGGTTCTACAACCGGCCGAGCATCTACGTCGACAACGGCGGCATCCAGTTCTGGAGCGTCAACCGCACCGGTTCCGTGCCGACCACCGGGACCTTCGCGGGCATCGCAACCCCCGACAATCCCAACACCAACCTCCGCTTCCTCGAGAGCGGCACCGATCTCCAGCGACTTCGCGGTTCGCTGTTCCCTCTCTACGTGATGGCGAGCGTTACCGACCGGTCCCTCTACGACTGGCGGTCGGTCAACTTCGTCGCTCCGAACTACAATCGGGACAAGGCTGACATCTACCAGGTCGAGGTGGAGCACTTCCTCGTGCAGTCGCCGACGCACCTGCTCGCCGTGCGCGGCGGCTGGTTCAAGGAGGACTACGACAATTACAGCCGCAACTTCATCGGCGGCACGAGCTCGGTGCTCTACGTCGATCCCAACGAGAAGCTTCTCGATGGCCGCACCAACCCCTACTTCAAGCGGCCTTACGTCGCCGCCTCCGAGCCGACGCTCTTCCAGCGTCCCACGCTGAACGACACGCAGGCGGTCGATCTCGCCTACCAGTTCACGCCTTCTAACCTGCCCCGCTGGCTTGGGTGGGTCGGCCAGCAGCGTTTCGCCGCGCACGGTGAGACGCGACGCATCGGGACCTCGACGCTGCGCTACCGCGACGCCGTCCTGTCCGATCACAATTGGATCAACCTCCAGAACCGCACCGGTGTCACGGCCGCGCGCGCCTACTATAAGTACTACGTGGGCGATGCGGACGGGCAGAACATCGATTATGCTCCGCCGGCCATCTACGGTCTGGGCGGCCGCTACAACCTTACCTGGTTCAATGCGCTGACCAATCAATGGGTCAACGAGCCCGCCACCATCGGCGAGGCGGGTGTCACGCCTTCCAACCGCACCCGCCGCGAGATCCGCACGCAATCGGCGACTACGCAGAACTTCTTTCTCGATGGCGCGATCGTCACGACGTTCGGATTGCGCACCGACAAGAACCGCAGCCGTGACTCCAACGGCGCGGTGGTCGACGCCAACACGGGCTTGCTCGACTACTCACCGCTTCGCGTCTGGGGCCCGTGGCTGGAGAAGTCTGGCCGCACCAAGACCGGCGGCGCGGTCGTGCGACCGTTCCGCGACCTCGCGTTCATCCGGCGCGCCGCGGACGGCGGCGACACCATGGGACGATTCCTCGGCCAAGTGCTCCGCGGGGCCGCGGTGCACTACAACAAGTCCGACAGCTTCCAGCCCGCCGTGACCCAGTACAACCTGCTCGGCGAGGTCCTGCCTAACCCGACCGGGCGCGGCAAGGATTACGGCGTGGCGCTCTCATTCCTCGACAACCGCCTCTTCCTGCGGGTGAACCGCTACGAGAACTTCCAAGTCAACGCCCGCAACGGCGACGCCGGCATCGTGGCCACGCGCGCGATCCGCATGGACACTGGCCGCAGCGGCAACGGCAACGACTCGTTCAATTTCGAGACCTGGGCGACGCTCCTAGCCAACGCCCGTTTCACCGCGCAAGGCGTGGTGCCCACCGCGGCGCAGACGTCAGCCGCGGTCGCGAAGATCATGGGTTTGCAGGACGGCTTCCTCGACACACTTGTGGGCAAAAGCATCACCGAGACCTCGGACATCGAGGCCCGTGGCCTGGAGGTCGAGCTCAACTACAACCCGAACCGCAATTGGCGCTTCAAGCTCGCGGGCGCCCAGCAGAAGTCGATCGACACGAACATCTCCCCGCGGGTGCAGGAGTACCTCAATCAGCGGATGCCCTACTGGACGGCAGCCAAGGACGACGCCGGCGTGGAGTGGTGGACTTCGCGAATCGGCAGCGGCGGCGTGCCGCGCGATTTTTACACCGGCAACGTCTCGGCGCCGCTGAAACTAGCGATCGCCAACCAGGGCAAGCCGCGCTCCCAGGTGCGTGAGTGGCGCTTCAACTCGCTGGCCAACTATACGTTCTCCGAAGGTCGCGTGAAAGGCCTGAGCCTCGGTGGCGCGGTGCGTTGGGAGGACAAGGCCGCGATCGGTTTCCGCGGCGCGGCGCCGGATGCCGACGGCATCGTGCGCACCCTCGACAAGGACCGGCCGGTCTATGATCAGGCTCGTTACTACGTCGACCTTTCCGCTGGCTACGGCCTGAAGCTGTTTTCCGACCGCGTCCGAACCCGGCTGCAACTCAACGTCCGCAACGTGTTCGAGGACGGCCGCCTCCAGGCGGTGGCGGTCAATCCGGACGGCGCGCC
>JBEGJD010000637.1:0-5522 GCA_041184765.1 Verrucomicrobiota bacterium
TGGTGGAACTGCGCGACGAGGCCGCGGTGCGGGGCCTGCGGCCTGACCTGCGCCCGATTGCAGCAATGCCGTTCCGCGGAGTCATCGCGACCAGTCGCGCCGATCAGGACAACCTCGACTTCGTCTCACGCTTCTTTGCCCCGGCCGTGGGAGTCGACGAGGATCCCGTCACCGGCTCGGCGCATTGCACACTCGGACCGTACTGGGCGGCGAAACTCGGCCGGAACAAACTGACCGCCTTTCAGGCCAGCGCGCGCGGCGGTGTGGTGAAGATGGAGATGCGCGGAGAACGCGTCATCCTGCACGGCCAAGCGGTGCTAGTGAGCCGGGTCGAGCTGCACCACGGCCCGGGAACGTGATCGTACGAGCCTGACGGCGCGTTTTCCCGTTCAGTTTCCGCCCCTGACAGTAGCCAGCGGTGTGACGCCGTGGCCGGCGGCGATGTGCGCGACCGAGATGCGACCGCCGTCGAGGCGGTAGCCGCCGGCGAAGGGGTTGGCCGCGAGGAAAAGCGGGGTGTCGAGATCGGCGTAACGGAAGCCACCCTGACCGATCGCAAAACAAGCCGAGGTGGTCATCGCGAGAATCGACTCAACGTTGCCGCCAATCATCAACCCGAGACCCGCCTCGCGCGCCACCGTCACAATGTCGAGCGCCTCGGCGAGGCCCGCCTTCATCAGCTTGATATTGATCACCTGCGCGGCGCGCTCCGCGACGACGGCGCGAGCCTCGGCGGCCGTGGTGACGGACTCGTCGGCCGCGACGGGCCAGCCGGAGAACTCCGCCAGCTGCCGCGCCCCGGCATGGTCACCTTTCGGCAGCCACTGCTCTAGCACGGCGGGAGTGACCCCGAGTTTCCGGAGGCCTCGCACCAGTTCCTCGGCTTCGGCCCGCGAAACGCCCGCGTTACCGTCGATGATGAGCGGAGCTCCCGGCGCGGCCTCATGGATCGCCGCCAACCGCGCGAGGTCATTCGCGGCGCCGCCCTTGCCGCCCACCTTGACCTTGATGAGGCGGATGCCGCGATCACGGATGGCCTTGGCCGAGGCTGCGGCCTGCGCGACCGTACCGGTGGTCACGGTCATGTCGGTCTCCAGCGCGTCGGGGCGCGCGGCGCGTTCCGCGGCGTCTCCGTGGGCGAGGAACCGCCATAGGGGAACGCCGGCCCGGCGCGACAGGGCATCGACGAGTGCGGCCTCGAACGCGCACTGCGCTGAGCCACAGGCGCCTCCACCCCGGGCCCGGAATTCGAGGGCTAGCAACTTCCAGTCAGTCGCTTCCCGCCCTTCCAACCAAGAGCGCGCCGCTTTCAGCGCAGCGAGGGCCTGGCCCTGCGTTTCCCCGTTGTAGGGCGGTAAGGGCGCCGCCTCGCCCCAACCGCGCGAGCCGTCATCGAGCTCGATTCCTACCAGGACGTTGTTGGCCGCGGCTTGTGCGCCACCCGAGATGCCAAACGGCTCAAGCAGGGGAATGTCGAGCGCTTCAGCCGAGAACGATACTATCCGGAACGAGCGATGCACCCCGGCACGGGAGGGTAAACCGCGCCGGAGCGCAAACCCGGCCGGAGCCGGTCACAGGTCAACCGGCCAGGCCCGACCGGCCCGCAAGGCTTGTCCCCGGAGCGGCACGGAATGTCGCTCGAAGACGAACTGCACGATCATGGCGTCGTCGAGGAGACCGACTTCGGGGATGGTGTCGGGGATGCGATCGAAACCCTTGAGGAAATAGAGCAAAGCGAACGTGACCTCCCGGAAAGCAGTGTCGCCCGCACCGGAGCGGGGACGCGCCTCTTCAAAATACCACGCGAAAATCTCCAGCCGGCGGCGCAGCCGGGAACCGAGCTCCAGACCCCGGATCTTGAGATGCAGGGGATCGCGCAGCGCGCGGAGGCCGGCGATGGCGTCCATCGTGACAAGGTCGCCACCGCGATCGATGTAGACGGAAGTGCTGGTGATCTCGCCGGCGCCGTGGGCGGCGAGGTGGCGGTCGAGTTCGGCAGGAATGCGACGGGTGGAAGGGGATGCGGTGTTTGGCTTCATGGGTACCCGAAGAACGTGCCACAGGATTTTCATTTAGGTTATTACAAACCGCTTTTAATATTCTAATTCTTTTTCTAATCGTTTCCCCGATGGGTCCGTTGAATTTCCACCACCTTCGCTACTTCCGGGCGGTAGCCCGGCTCGGGGGACTGCGCCCCGCCGCGGAGAGCCTCCGGGTTTCGCCCGCGTCCATCTCCACCCAGGTCCGCTCGCTGGAGGCGGCCCTCGGCGAGCCGCTTTTCCGTCGGAAAGGGCGCGCAAACGTCCTGACCGAAGCCGGACGGACGGCGCTTCGCTACGCCGAAGACATTTTCAGCCTCGGCGACGAGATGGCCTCGGCGCTCCGCCGGCCAATGGAGGCGGCGGCCGCCCGGTTGCATGCCGGCGTGACCGACACATTGCCGAAATTAGTCACGATGAAGTTCCTCCGGCCACTGCTCTCCCCCGCAGCGGGGGTGCGAGTGGTGTGCCGCGAGGGCAAGGCCAGCGACCTGCTGGCACTGCTGATCGCCGGAAGGCTGGACGTGGTGTTTTCGGACGAAGCCGCGCCTCCCGATCTCAGCCGGAGGGTTTTCAGCCATCCGCTGGGCCGGAGCGAAGTCGCGTTCTGCGCGGCCCCGGCGCTGGCGAACCGGCTGCGGCGCGGTTTTCCCGGATCGCTGGCCGGAGCGCCCGCCCTGCTCCCGTCCGCCGGAACAGGACTGCGCGCCGAACTGGACCGTTGGTTCTCCGAGCAAGGCGTGAACGTCGCCACCCGGGCAGAGTTCGATGACGCAGCACTGGCCAAGGTCGCCGCGGCCGAAGGACTCGGCTTCATCGCCGTACCGGCGGTGGTGGCAACCGAAGCCTGCGCGCGATACGGACTCGCCGAGGCGGGCCGTGCGGCGGAGTGCCGCGTGCGGTTCTTCGCGCTCACCGCGGAGCGACGGCCCACGGATCCAGTGAAGCAAATTCTGGCGGCGGCTGCTCGCCCCGCGAGGCGCGGGCGCCCAAGCCTCTTCGCACCATGATCGAGAACCTGCGCGATCCGCTCTTCCTCTTCTTTCTGGTGGGGCTCACCGGCGGACTGCTGAAATCCGACCTGAAGCTGCCCGACGCGATCTACCAGCTACTGAGCACCTACCTGCTGCTCGCGATCGGGCTGAAAGGCGGCGTGCAGCTTTCCCTCGCCGATCCGGCGAAGATCGCGTGGCCGGCCGTCGCCACGCTCGGGCTCGGGGCGGGCATGGCCGTGGGGGTATTCATCGTGATGTCGCGACTGGTCCGGCTGGGACGCGCCGACGCGGCGGCCTTCGCCGCGCACTACGGTTCGGCGAGCGCGGTGACCTTCGCGGCGGCAGTGGCCGCGGTGCAGCGGGCGGGGGCGGAACCTGAGGGCATCCTCGCCGTGCTGCTCGTGATCCTGGAGGTTCCGGCGATCCTGGTGGCGATCTTCCTGCATCGGCTGGGTTCAGCCGGCGGCCGTTCGGCGGGCTACGGGGAAATTATCCACGAGGTCGCGCTGAACCGCTCCGTGTTCCTGTTGCTCGCGGGAATCGCGGTGGGGGCGGCGGTCGGGCCCGACCGGTTCGCGCCGTTCGAACCCCTCTTCGTGGGGGCGTTCAAGCCGATCCTCGCCTTCTTCGTTCTGGAGATGGGACTCCTCGCGGCGCACCGCCTGCCGGAGCTACGCCGCAACGGGGTGCGCGTGGGGGCCTCGGCCCTGCTGATACCGCTTGCCGGCGGCGCGCTCGGCGGCTGGGCAGGGTTGACCGCGGGACTCTCACCCGGAGGCGCGACCGTGCTCGCCACCCTCGCCGCCAGCGCCTCGTACATCGCCGCCCCGGCGGCCGTACGGCTCGCCATTCCCGAGGCCAACACCGGCATGTGCGTCGCCGCGGCGCTCGGGGTAACCTTCCCGTTCAACTTGGCGTTCGGCATCCCGCTCTACGCCTGGTGGGTCGGCTGGCTCGCCCGCTGAGCGTCGTCCCTCGGGGGCTCGACGCGGCCGCGAAAAAGGATTCGTTGCACGGAGTCCCCCTGCGAACCTCCCCATGAAGATCCTGCTCGTCGCCAGCGGCGACCTCCGCCCCTCCGCCAACGAAGTCTGCTGGCCCGCCCAGCACGCGATGGAAAAGGCCCTCGGCCGCGCCGTCGCCGGGCTCGGCCACCAGCTGGTCCGCGCCCACCCGTACAAGCCCGCGCAGCGCCACGGATTCATCGGCTCGCAGAAGGAGGGCATGGAAGTATTCGCGGGGATCGATCCGAAGGCTCCGCTCATCGTGGCCGAGGCTGTCTGGCAGTATTCCCACCACGTGCTCGCCGGCCTGATCTCGCACCGGGGGCCGATCCTCACCGTCGCCAATTGGAGCGGTACCTGGCCCGGCCTCGTCGGCATGCTCAACCTCAATGGGTCGCTCACCAAGGCCGGCGTCCGTTACTCGACGCTGTGGAGCGAGGATTTCACCGATGCCTTTTTCCTGCGCGGTCTCGCGAGCTGGCTGAAGCACGGCAGGGTCAACCACAACACCCGCCACGTGCGGCCGCTCGCCGGCGCCGCCGTGCCCGCCCGCGCCCGCGCGGTCGCCCGCCGGATCGCCGCCGACCTCCGCGCGCGCAAGTCGATCATGGGCGTCTTCGACGAAGGCTGCATGGGCATGTACAACGCCATCATCCCCGACGAGCTGCTGTTCCCGACCGGCGTCTACAAGGAGCGCCTGTCGCAATCGGCGCTCTACGCCGCGGCGAGGGAGGTCGGCGACGCCGAGGCCCGGGCGGTCTACCAGTGGCTGCGCCGCAAGGGCATGAAGTTCCACCTCGGCGTCAACGAGGCCACCGACCTCACCGAGCGCCAAGTGCTCTGGCAGTGCAAAACGTACGTCGCCGCTTTGCGCATCGCCGACGAGTTCGGCTGCGAGACCATCGGTATCCAGTACCAGCAGGGCCTGAAGGATCTCCTGCCCGCCAGCGACCTCGTGGAGGGTATTCTCAACAACAGCGATCGTCCGCCGGTGCGTAACGCCGCCGGCCGCGTCATCCGCCCCGGCCGGCCACTCACCCACTTCAACGAGGTCGACGAATGCGCCGGCCTCGACGGGCTCTTCACCCACCGCGTGCACGAGGCGCTCGGCCAGCCGGTCGAGAACACCCTTCACGATCTCCGCTGGGGCGACCGCGACCACAGCGGCACCACTCAGGACTACGTCTGGGTGTTCCTGATTTCCGGCAGCGCCCCGCCCGCCCACCACATCGGCGGATACCGCGGCACCGACTCGCTGCGCCAACCTCCCATGTACTTCCGGTTGGGCGGCGGCACCGTGCGCGGGATCGCGAAGCCCGGCGAGATCGTGTGGAGCCGCGTCTTTGTGGCCGACGGCCGTCTGAAGATGGACCTCGGCCGCGCCAAGGTCGTTTCTCTGCCGCGCGCGGAGACCGAGCGCCGCTGGCGCGAGACGACCGTGCAATGGCCCATTATGCACGCCGTGACTTACGGCGTCTCACGCG
>JBEGJD010000638.1:0-5478 GCA_041184765.1 Verrucomicrobiota bacterium
ACTCGGTCCGAGGGCCCGCGGAGCGTGCCAAGATGAACGTCGTTCCCGCCGCCACGATCTGCGCGACCGCCACCCCGGCGGGCGAATCGGCCCTCGCGGTGATTCGTATCAGTGGAAAAGATACAGCAAGGATCGCGACGGAGCTGGCGGGCTCCCCTCCCCCTCCCCGTCGCGCCCGCCGCCGCCCCTACCGCGCGGCGGACGGCGCGGAACTCGACGTCGTCGGGCTCACGTTTCACGCGGGCCCGCGCGCCTACACCGGCGAGGACACGCTCGAGATCTCATGCCACGGCAACCCGTTCATTGTGCGCCGTATCCTGGAGGATCTTCGGCGCCGCGGCTGCCGCTTGGCCGAACCCGGGGAGTTCACGCAGCGCGCGTTCCTGAACGGCCGGATGGACCTTACCCAGGCGGAGGCGGTGATGGACGTGATCCGGGCCCGCGGCGACCGAGCCTTGGCGGCGGCGCAGGAACAATTGAGGGGCGGCCTCGGGCGGCGTCTGCAAGTCCCCACCGACGGATTGCTGGAAGCGCTGGCGCGAATCGAGGCCTACATTGATTTTCCAGATGAAGATCTGCCTCCGGAGGATAGGCAGACTGTTTCAGCTCAGATTGATGATATCTTATTGGCTATAAATAGGTTAGAGGCTAGCTCACGCTACGGCGAAATCCTGCGCGACGGCATCAAGACCGTCATTCTGGGTGCCCCGAATGCCGGCAAAAGCAGCCTGCTAAACAGATTGGTGGGCCATGATAGGGCCTTGGTTAGCCCGGAGCCGGGCACGACGCGGGATTTCATCGAGGAAAGGGTTATTCTTGGGGCCCATTGCCTCCGCTTGATCGATACCGCCGGTTTCAATCGCACGCCCGGCCAACTCGAGGGGCTGGGAATTGCCAAGGCGTTGGAGAGGGGCATGGAGGCGGATTTATTCCTCGTGATCGTGGACGCCACAGACGCGTCCCTGCCGCCCTTCCCCGCTGCGCTGCTCGCACGCATGAACGCGCAGAACACGCTTCTGGTGATGAACAAGATCGACTTGGCGCCCAATCCGGCGGTTCCACGCCTCCTGAAGGAGGATCCGGAACTGGAGAAGGTCTCTGCGCTCACGGGAGCAGGACTGGAAACCCTGATCGATAAAATCACAAATATCTGCGATAAAATGGGTTACGATTCGTCAGATCGGATTGCGATCAATGCTCGCCATGCCGCTGCGCTTGAGGTCGCTTCGGCGGCACTGAAGGCGGCACAAGGAAAACTCTCCTCTTCCGAGGCCACCGAATTACTGGCCAGTGATCTCCGCGCCGCCCTCGATGCGATCGGGGAAATTACCGGCCGGATAGATAACGAGCGGATGTTGGACCGGCTGTTTTCGAACTTCTGCATTGGGAAATAACCGCCGCGCCGCACGAGACTTCCTGTTGCCATACGTTCGCTCCCCTGCCCTTTGGATCGGGTTCCGAGTATGCAGTTCAATCCAGACCGCCCCTTTGACGTGATCGTTTGCGGCGCCGGCCACGCCGGGGTCGAGGCCGCGCTCGCCGCCGCCCGGATGGGAGCCTCCACCCTACTCCTGACCGGCAACATCGATACGATCGCACAGATGAGCTGTAATCCGGCGATTGGCGGCCAAGCCAAGGGCCAGATGGTCCGGGAAATTGACGCCCTAGGTGGCGAAATGGCGATCAATACGGATGTCACCGGAATTCAGTTCCGATTACTGAATGAATCCAAGGGCCCGGCCGTCCAGTCCCCGCGGGCCCAATGCGATAAGAAGGCCTACCAGTTCCGGCTGAAGCACACGCTGGAGCTTCAGCCGAACTTGCAGGTGTTCCAAGCGACCGTGACCGGGCTCATCTTTCAAGGCGGCCGCGTGACCGGGTGCCGCACGAATCTGGACCTCGAGTTTCTCGGTCGCACGGTCGTCGTGACGACCGGTACTTTTCTCCGCGGGCTGATGCATATCGGCACCAACAAGAACGAAGGTGGCCGTCTGGGCGACTTCAGTGCGAAGACCCTTTCGGCCAGTCTGGCGGAAGCCGGGATCGAGCTCCAGCGCCTTAAGACCGGCACGCCACCCAGGCTGCTAGGTCGCAGCATCAATTTCGCGGCGATGCAGGAACAGAAAGGCGATCCGGCGCCGACGCTTTTCGCGTTCCACGATACCCGCGATGAGGAGGAATTGTTCCACGTGGAACATACCGGGGAAACCCGTCTGGGTTGGAAGCCAGGTTGTGAACAAGTTTCCTGCTGGATGACCTACACGACGGCCGAGACCGCCGACATCGTCCGCCGCAACCTGCACCTGTCGGCTATGTACAGCGGCGACATAGAAGGCGTCGGGCCAAGGTATTGCCCAAGTATCGAGGACAAATTCGTCCGCTTCGCCGACAAGCCGCGACACCTGCTTTTCCTCGAACCCGAGGGCCGTTCCACGAACGAATTTTATGTGAATGGCCTGTCAACAAGTCTCCCGTTCGACGTCCAGTTGCAGATGGTCCGCAGTGTGCCAGGCTTGGAAAGGGCCGTCCTGCTGCGGCCCGCGTACGCCGTCGAATACGACTTCGCTCCACCCACGCAGCTTCTTCCATCTCTTGAATCCAAGCGGGTGGAGGGGTTATTTCTGGCCGGGCAGATCAACGGCACCTCCGGCTACGAGGAGGCCGCCGCGCAAGGCCTCGTGGCCGGAGTTAACGCCGTCAACAAGGTGAGGGGAGCGGAGCCGCTCCTGATCGGGCGTCACGAGGGCTACATCGGCGTCCTCATCGATGACCTAGTCACCAAGGGCACGAGCGAGCCCTATCGTATGTTCACCAGCCGGGCCGAGCACCGGTTGCTATTCAATCACGGCAGCGCCGAACTGAGGCTTCACCACCACGCGAGGAAGCACGGCCTACTGACGGAAAAACGACTGCATCGCATCGAGGAAAAGCAGGCCGCGATCGAAGCTTGGGTTAACCGCTTGGAACGGGAGCGCAGCGGGGCAGGAGAGGGGACTTGGGCCGATGGCATCCGCCGCAACCGCCTCAACGCACCCCTGCCGGATGAACTGATCTCCGCTAACACATCCATCCGGGAGAACGCTCTCTATCGTGTGGCTTACCGTGGCTATTTGGAGCGCGAGGAACGCCAGATCGAAAAGCTAAGCGAAGTCGAAAAAGTCCGAATCCCAGAAAATATTAACTATCTAACCATCAGCGGTTTAAGAAAAGAAGGCGCGTTAAAACTTGCTCAGATGCGCCCTATGACGCTTGGCCAGGCGAGCCGAATTAGTGGAGTTAACCCAGCTGATATCAGCATCTTGCTGATCTGGATCGAGGCTGGCCGACGAGGGCAGGGGGCCACCTCGCCAAATTCCCTCTCCTCGGGAGGAATGACCGAATGATCTCCCCTCGTTACGCCGCCTTGATCGAGGAACGACGTCGTGCCCTTACCGCTAAACTCTCGACCGTTTTTCCAAACGGAGAGGGATCCTTCCTCTGCGAGATCGGCTGCGGCCACGGCCACTTCCTGACGGCGTACGCCACGGCGAACCCCCGGATTACCTGCATCGGAATAGACCTGATCGGCGACCGCATCGATCGCGCCAGCCGGAAGCGGGACCGTGCCAGGCTCAAAAACCTCCACTTTATCCAGGCGGAGGCGCGTCTGTTCCTCGAGCAACTGCCCCCGGCAGTACAGGTGATGAACTTCGTACTCCTGTTTCCCGATCCGTGGCCGAAACTCCGGCACCACAAGAACCGCCTGATCCAGACCGAATTTCTCAACCTGGCGGTCAAACATGCCGCCCCCGGTTGCCGGCTCTACTTCAGAACCGACTACCGACCCTACTTCGACGACGCCGCTTCCGCAGTTGTGGCCCACCCGGAATGGGAGCCGACGGAGGAACCGTGGATCTTCGAACACGAGACGGTCTTCCAACAGCGCGCCCCCTCGCACCATTCGCTGGTCGCGAAGCTGCGCGGGACTTCTCCGCAAACGCCAAAACTGCATTAGCGCGGACGTGTCCCAACCCTAAAAACCCGAATACCTCCCGCGGGCCGTTTCGGGGGTTGACGGAGGCTGACGCGAAAGCCTTTTATCCGCCTTTTCCTAACCGTCACCCGCTCCCGCGCGCATGTCCCGGTTCTCCCGCTTCGCTTCCATCTTCACCGTTACGCTGCTTGGCGCTTCGCCGCTCGCGGCGGAGGGGGTGGCACCCGGCGCGGCGAAATTGATCGATTTCGGTAACGGCTGGGCGATCACCAACTCCATGGCTACCGGCTGGGCGGTGTCGGCGTTGCTCGTCGGTTTCGTGCTCTGGCTCATTGGCAAGCCCGCCATCGTCCCATCCAAAGGTCAGGCGGTGATCGAGTCGCTGATCGAGGGGCTCCGCGGCATCTTCGAGCCCATCGTGGGCAAGCACGCGTTCCCCGCCGCCTTCCCGCTGCTCGTCACATTTTTCATCTTCATCCTCTTTCACAATTGGATGGGGCTGCTGCCGGGCGTCGGAACCATGGGCTGGGGTCAAATGGTTGATGGCCATTTCCACCTGACGCGCCCGTGGATCCGGCCGCACAACGCCGACTTCAACGGCACCATCGCCCTCGCGCTCATCTCGTTCGGAGCCTGGGCGATCATCGTCTTCAAGTTCGCCGGCCCGAAACTCATCCTCAAGGACCTCTTCGGCAACAAGGCCGACAAGGCCGAGACGCCGGGCTGGCTCTATCCCGTTCTCTCCCTCGTGTTCCTCGTCGTCGGGCTCATCGAGGTTTTCTCCATCATGATCCGTCCGTTCACCCTGTCGGTCCGTCTGTTCGGCAACGTGTTCGGCGGGGAGAACCTGCTGCACGGCACCGGCTTTTTCTTCGTGTTTTATTTCATGGAGCTGCTCGTCGGCGTCATCCAGGCGCTCGTCTTCACGCTCCTCACGTCCGTTTACATCGGCCTCCTGTGCAACCACGAGGGTGGGGATCACGCCCACGACGGCCACGGAGACGGCGCCCACCACTGAACCCTCTCCCGTCGGGAGCGTGCTCCGCGCGCGCACGGCGGAACTCCAACCAAAAACAGAAAGCACAAACCATGATCACGGTACTCGCTGAACTCCAGGGCAACATCGCCAGCGCGTTCGGTCTCCTCGGCGCCGCCATCGGCGTCGGTCTCATCGGCTTCAAGGCCGCCGAGGCCGTCGGCCGCAACCCCGGCGCCTCGGGCAAGGTCCTCGTCCAGGCCATCATCGGCATGGCGCTCGCCGAGGGTCTCGGCATCCTCGCGCTGTTCCTCGCCAAGTAATAGACTTGTGGATACCGGCGGCGCGCGCCGCGCGCCGCCAACCCCCTTTTCCCGCCTGCCATGACGCTGCCTCTCCTCCTTGCCTCCGCCGCCCAGCCCGGCATCGCCGAGACCTTCGGCCTCGAGACGAAGTACATCATCATGCAGGTGATCAGCTTCCTGGTCGTCCTCGCCGTGCTGTACAAGTTCGGCATCAAGCCGGTCAC
>JBEGJD010000639.1:0-3526 GCA_041184765.1 Verrucomicrobiota bacterium
CAATAGGAAAACTCGTTCGACAGCAACAGCACCTGCGTGAACCGCACCCAGTGGCCGGTATCCGGCGCCGCGCCGAGAAAACCTTCCGCCAGCGCCAGCTCGTCGGCGGCGGGCTCGCGCCAGAGCACGCGGCGGTGGAGCAGCTTCACCCGCGCCGTGATCCCGGCCGCCTCGGCGATCTCCGGCTGGCGGTTCAACGCCTCGGCCTGCGCCAGGACGAACGGACTGTTGAGGAAAAACAGCGCCTGCAGCGGATGCGTGGTCTCCGCCCGCCGCGCGATCGAGGTGTCGGGATTGGCCACGTCGAAGTTCCGCAGCAGCGCCGGGATCCGGAAACGGTCCGTCAGTCCGTACAGCGCGCGGCGGGTGTTGTCGTCGCTCAGCGCCATCCCGCGCCCGCCGGGTCGCACCTCAAGCCTGCCGGCGACCCGCAGCAGGCCGTCGCGCATCGCCTCGAAATCGATCCGCCGCGGGCTCATCCGCCAGAGGAGGCGGTTGCCGGGATCCTTCTCCGAAACGGCGGCCTGCGGCGCGCTGGACTGCCGCCACGCCGCCGAGGTCATCAGGTACCGGTGCAGCGACTTCAGCGACCATCCGTGCTCCATTAACCAAGCCGCGAGATGCTCGAGCAGCTCGGGATGCGAGGGCCTCTCGCCCGTCGCGCCGAAATCATCGGCCGTCGCCACCAGCCCGGTGCCGAAGTGCTGCTGCCAGACGCGGTTCACGATCACGCGCGCCGTCAGCGGATTTTTCGGACTGGCGAGGGCCGCGGCCAGGCGCAGGCGGCCGTCGTCCGCGAATTCACCGTCGTCCACCATCGCCAACACGCGCGGGAACCGACGGGGAACCGCAGCCCCGGGCTTCAGGCGATCGCCACGCGTGAGGATGCGGGGTGCGAACGGCTCCCGCGTGGCGGCAACCACCTGCGCCCTCGTGACCGGAGCCGTCGCCTCGAGCGTCACCAAATCGGTGCGGATCTTCCCCGCCGCCTCCCCTTCCCGCCGCAGCACCAACTCGTGCTCGCTCACAAAACGCAGCACATCGCGACGAATCTCGTCCGTTGGAAAATCCAGCGCGTTGCCGGGCGCGTTAATCATCCGCGCCAGCCCAGAGCCCTCCGGACACTCCAGCGCGTCGCGGATCACCCGGCCGAAGGCGTCCGCCACGTCGTGCATCGTGGCCGGCGGCTGGCGGCGCAGCGCCGTGAGTACCGACGGTTCATGCGCGGCCGCATTCGCCTCGGCGGCCTCGATCACCGCGCGCGCGCGTTCCGCGAAGCCGTCGCGGGGCAAGGCCAGCAGGACGGGCCAGAGGGCGAAGAATTTTTCGCCGCGCGCGACGCTCGCCTCGATCAATGCCCGCCACCGCGGCGGCCCGCCGCGCGTGAGCAGCCCGCGCGGTGTGTCGAGCGGGATGAATCCGTCGACCGTCCGGTGGTTGGGCGACTCCTCGACGAGGTAACGCAGGTTTTCCGGCGCCAGGTCGCGGAGGCGCCTTTTCACGTTCGCGGCGATCTCGTCGATCAGTCGGTCGTAGGCCGCCAGCAACTCGGCGCGCTTCGCGCGGTACCGTCGCACCTCGTCGTTGTCCGCCGCGGCGCCGACTTCCGGGAGGTCCATGGGCTCGTCGGTGCTCGCGAGGATGCCGAACAGGGAATAGTAGTCAGCCGTCGGCACCGCCTCGAACTTGTGGTCGTGGCAACGCGCGCACGCGACGGAGAGCCCGAGAAAACCCCGGCTCACCACATCAATGCGGTCGTCGATCACCAGCTCGACGGCATCGAGGTTGCCCTCGAAGCGCCGGCCTACGGTGAGGAAGCCAAGGGCGCGAAGGTCAGGGTTCTCCGCCGCCGGGAGCAGATCGGCGGCGATCTGCTGGCGGACAAACCGGTCGAACGGCAGGTCACGGTTGAACGCCTCGACCACCCAGTCGCGGTAAGTGTGAGCGAACGGGATGCGGCGTTCGCTGTCGGTCGACTTGTCGGTGGTGTCGGCGTAGCGCGCGACGTCGAGCCAGTGCCGCGCCCAGCGCTGACCGTGCTCAGGTCGGGCGAGGAGTTCGTCGATGAGACGTTCCCACGCCGCCGGCGAAGGATCCGCCGCGAAACGCTCCACGCGCTCGTTCGTCGGGGGCAGACCGAGCAGCACGTGATACGCGCGCCGCACCAGCGCGCGCGGATCGGCAGCGGGATTCGGGGACAAACCCTCAGACTTCAGCCGCGCGCGCAGGAAGCGGTCGATCGGGTGCGATTCCGGCTCTCCGGCCGGAACCGAGGGCGCGACGACCGGTTGGAAGGCCCAGTGCGCGCGAGCCTGTTCCAGCGTCATCGGCCCGGCTTTCTTGGCGAGCGGGGTCGTCGTTTCCCGCGGATCGGGCGCGCCGCGCCGCACCCATTCCTCCAGCACGGCGACCTCGTCCGCGGACAGCCGCTCCTTGGGCGGCATCTGGAGATCCTCGTTCGTGTAACGCACGGCGGCGATGAGCGGGCTCTCGTCGGGCCGACCGGGTTGGATCACCGTGCCGCTCTCCCCCCCCGCGCGCCATGCCGCCGCCGAATCCAAGCGCAGCCCTCCCTTCTGCTTCTGTTCCCCATGGCATTCGAGGCAGCGGTCGATGAGCAGCGGCCGCACCTTGCTCTCAAAAAACATGAGGTCCTCCGGCGACGGCGCGGCCGCGATAGCCCGACCCGCCACCACCAGCGCCAGCAACGCCAGTCGCCGGACCCGGGAAAACGAAGGATGTCGGTGTGCTCCGAACATGGGGTAAGCCGATACTGCTCCATTTCGGGACACGCCCCACCGCAACGCAACACCGCCGGAAACCGAATCATCACCGGTCAACCGATCCGTGACCGTAGGCTCTCCAAGGTTTTCCATCCTGTGGCTGGGGCTTGGTGGCCCCGGCTGATACCTGAACGTCTTTCGGCGAAGCGTTGCGCGGGACGGCCTTCCGACCGAGGCCTGCTCCATCGGAAGAAGAGCCCTGATGGGTATTCGGCCAAGGGTTTGGCATCGGGGAAACGCCAGGCGAAGAGGCGTAGGTGGGCGGCGGCGGCTGTACCGGATGCCTTTCTTCCGGAAATACCAAACCGATGTTCGTGAGGAAATGCGTGCGATGTCGCCGAGGGTGTTTACCCGCCGTAGGCTCAGCGAAGACGGGTCCCCTCGGATGTGCAGGAACCTTTGGCCACCCCCCTCTCATCCCTCTCGCTTTCCCTTCTCCCTCCCAGCGCGGCGGAGCCGCGCTGGATACTCCGTGACAAAAATCCGGGGACCCTCGCGCGTTCCGCGAGCCGCGGGTTGCGTCGGCGCGCGAAATGCCCCAACGGTGGCGGTTCAAATGTTCGAGTCGCTCACCGAGAAACTTGGCCAGGCCCTCCGCGGTCTGCGCGGCGTCAGCAAGCTCACCGAGGAAAACATGGCGGAGGCGCTCCGCGAGGTGCGCACCGCCCTGCTGGCCGCCGATGTGCATTTTCGGGTCGCCCGGGACTTTGTGGAGCGCGTCCAGCAGGAATGCGTCGGCCGCG
>JBEGJD010000640.1:0-6590 GCA_041184765.1 Verrucomicrobiota bacterium
AGCCCAAGCACTCTGCCACGCCCGGGACAAAGTCGCTTTGATGGATCAGGCTAAAAACATCTCATGCACAACCTTCCGCGGAAAGCTGATGGCCATGTTTTAACATGAGGCGCATTGGACCGCCTCCAACAAACCAACCACAGATGACTGGCATGTGGTTTTTCAAGCAGGTTTAAGCAGCCAGGCCTCCTTTTCTTCGATGAAGGCGGCTTTTGATTTGAAGCCGAGTTCGCGGATGGCCGGCAGACCGATGGCGGTGGCGAGTTTGGTGAGTTTGACCTTCAGGCTGTCGTCGACCGAGGCGAGGGGGCGGAACAAGCCCTTCAGCAGGTACCAGATGCTGACCGTGAGTTTGCGGGCGACCGCCGTGACCGCGATGTTCCGGTGTCCCTTGCGCAGGCACAGCTTCCAGCCCCAGGGGTGCAGCGGGCTAGCTTTCTGATTCATCGCGTTCTGGGCGGCTTGGGTCAGCAACGACCGCAGGTCGCCGCGTCCGGCGCTGACCAGCGCTCCGCGGCCTCGGATGGTCAGCCCGCTGTCCTCCACGCTCGGCGTCAGGCCCAGATAGGCGACCAGTTTGCGAGGGTTGGCGAAGCGCTCGATGTCGCCGACCACCGCCATGATGGCGAAGGCGATGATATGACGCACCCCGAGCAGTCGCATCAGCTGCAGGATCCTGGGGTAGGCGGCCACCTCGCGGGCGATCGCCGCCGACAGCCGCTGGCGCCGATCGTGGGCCATGCGCAGCTCCGCCAGCATCTCCTCCAGGACCATCCGCTGCAACGAGCTCCACGGGGCCGCTGCCAGCACCGCCTTCGCGCCGCTGTCGCGCGTCAACTGCGCGCCATTGCCTAACCGCACGTGGTGGTCGCTGAGGAAGCTTTTCAGCCGGTTGCGCACGCGGACGGCTGTGACGACCGCCTTGCGGTAGGTCGCCAGCGTTTCCCGTCGCGCGCGGGTGGTTTCGTCCGGCGTCCAGACCGGCTGCGCCAGCCCGCTGAGGTAGATGCGCGCCAGCTTCACCGCGTCGAGCCGGTCGTTCGCGCAGTAGCTCTTGCGGATCTGCCCGGCCCGCTGGCTCTCTAGCACGATCGCCGGCACTCCCGCCGCCCGCAGCCGCTCCACGGCGGTGAAGCTGTTGCCGCTGGCCTCCAGCACGACGACGTCGCCGGGCTGCAACTTGCGCGCCCACTTCTCCAACTCCGCGGTCCGCAGCCGATCCCAGCTTTGCTCCACCTGCGCCGTGGCGGCGTCCCGGCCGGCCAGCGCCGCGGCGCTGAACACGTCGGGGTGCAGGTCCAGCCCGATCACGCGGCCCTGCGGCGCGGGTGGGCTTGTGTGGTTCTTCTTCATGGTTAGTTTACCTTCGTTGTTTGGCAAACCGTCCGGGGGCAGGCACACACGTGGCATTCAGGCATGCGGAGTTTTTCGCTCCATGCGGGTGTCGTGCGCCGGCGCTCAATCACAGAAGCGGAGTGTGACTCCAGCGTAATCCTCGAGCGTTTCCCGTAGGCCGCCTGTTGGTTTTTTCTTTCACCCACAGGCTCTAACGATGCCCCCGGACGGTAAGTCTTCATGCGGCTTTTCCCATTTGCTGGAAAACCTCATGCCATCACGGAAGGCACGGAAAGGGTCGACCTTCGTTTCCAAAGGCGGCCGGTGGAGCGGCGGCTGCCGCCGCGGATCATGCGGGGCGCATGAAAGGACGCCGCCCTTCGCGAGCTTAGTCTGACTCCGTGAGCTGAAACGTGCTCAGTACGATCGTTCTCGGTGGTGGAAACGGGGACGGTGGACTGTGGAAAGCCGGTAGGGCGGGGGCTGGCCGGGAGAATCTGGAAAGCAGTAACTCAGGAGTGCGGTGAAGCACGGTTCCGATGATGGAAGCGGACGGCCGCGGCGCGGCGAAGGGGAACCACGAAACACACGAAGGACACGAAACCGAGCCGGGTGGCCCACGGAACACTCGGAAGGCACGGAAAGGGGGTGAAAGGCTCGACTTGCAGGCGAACGTGCTCTTCCGCGTTTTTCGAGTCTTCCGTGGGCACAACTTCCGGCGGGTTCGACGGGCCTGTCACCGCGAGCCCGAGTTCCTGATTTCCAGATTCCTCATCCCTCCGTGCCCTCCGGTCCACTTCGGCGGCCTCTGTGACCTGATCCTGACCACAATCCATCCGGCTTCGCGGCGGAGGGGACCGGGGGTTGACTCGACTGAGTGCCGCGCACCTCCTCGCGGACCTCCCGCATGCGCCTGCGCCGGATCACACTCCGCAGTTTCCGCAACGTGGGCTTCGCGACGCTGGAACTCGCGGGCGCACGGCAATTCCTCGTGGGACGGAACGGACAGGGGAAGACCAACCTGCTAGAGGCGGCGGGGTTCGTGACCGCTCTGCGTTCCTTCCGCACCAACGACCACCGGTTGCTGATCGGCCACGGGAAGGACTGCGCCGCTTTGTCGTTCGCGCTCGAGCATGAGCGGGAAGGGGAGGTGCGGGTGAACCTCACGCTGCGACCGGACGGCAAGGAGGTGTGGTGCGAGCAGACCCGCGTGACGAAGCTCGGGGAGTATCTTGGTCGTTTTCCGACGGTGGTCTTCTCCTCACAGGACATGCAGCTGGTGCGCGGCTCGCCCGTGCTGCGAAGGCGCTGGCTCGATCTCACGCTGTCGGCGATCGATCCGCTCTACCTCCGCTCGCTACAGACCGCGACACGCGCCCTGGCGGAGCGGAACGCGCTGCTGAAGGCGGGTCAGGGAACCGACGCCGAACTGGCCGCGTTCGAGTCCGCGCTAGCGCCGGCGGCGGCGGATCTGATCGCGCGGCGGGCGGCGGGCCTGACGGAACTCGGCCGGCGGATGGTCGGTTTTTACTCCAAATTGAGCGGCGATGCGGAGCCCGCGGCGCTGGAGTACGAGCCGAATTTCGCCGAGCCGTCGGCCGACGCGTTGCGGGCGCGATTGGAATCGGGGCGTGAGCGGGACCGCCGTTTCCGCTCCACGTTGGCGGGGCCGCACCGCGACGATTTCGCTTTCCGCGTGAGGAAAACGGCGGCGAAGGATTTCGCCTCCGAAGGCCAGCAACGTTCCCTCGTGTTATCGCTGCGTCTTGCGCAGGCGGCGTGGTTCCACGAGCGCACTGGCGTGCGGCCGGTGCTGCTGGCCGATGACGTGCTCGGCGAACTGGACCCGGAGCGGCGGGCGCGGTTCTGGGCGGCGGTTGACGCCGACTCGCAGGTGATCGCGACCGGCACGCACCTGCCGGACGCGGCGGGGGAGGCGGAGCGGCGTTTCGGCGACTGGCAGGTTTACACGGTGACCGACGGCCAATTCGCGGAAGACGGGACGGCAGCATGAGTCTCGACGCGTGGCAGTGGACGCTCGCGATTGTGGCGGCGGCGATCGTGGGCGTTTCGAAGTCCGGCATCGGCGGCCTCGGGATTCTTTCGGTGGTGCTCTTCGCGCAGATCCTGCCGGCGAAGCAGGCGACGGGGGCGGTTTTGCCGCTGCTGTGTTTCGGTGACCTGGTGGGCGCGTACTATTACCGGAAGCACGCCAGCTGGCGGCATCTCTGGCGGTTGTTCCCCTGGACGGCGGCGGGCGTTGGCGCGGGGTGGTTCGCACTGGGACGGATCGACGACCATGCGGCGCGCGTGATGATCGGGATCATCATCCTGTCCATGGCGGCCATGCACCTGATCCGGCGCCGTTTCGGCGGGCATGAAGCGGAGCACGGCGCTTGGTTTGCGCCGGTGATCGGGGTGCTGGCGGGCTTCACCACGCTGGTGGCCAACGCCGCCGGACCGCTGATGGCGATCTACATGCTCGCGATGCGGCTGCCCAAAATGGACTACGTGGGAACCGGGGCGGTGTTCTTCCTCGCGATCAATTTCTTCAAGGTGCCGTTCATGTTGCAGCTCGGTCTGATCACGGCGGATAGCTTCACCTTGAACCTCATGCTCGCGCCGCTCGTGGTGGCCGGCGCGTGGTTCGGGCGACGGCTCGTGCTCGCCATCGATCAGCGCCTTTTCGAGAACATCGCCCTCGGGCTCAGCCTGGTCGCCGGCCTCCGCCTGCTTTGGTGATCCTCCATTTCCCTTTCACCCTCCCTTTCTCTCTTCCTCCATGCCTCGCATGAACGTCCGCCAGATGTGGGCCGCGAAACTCGCGGGACGCCCCCTGCCGGCCGCGCAGGCGATCCCGCGCGCCGGGGCGAGCAGCGCGCAGGCTTCGGTCGGGGTTAGGGCGCGTACCCCGTTCACCGGACTGGTGCTCGGTGTTGACCCGTCGTTGCGCGGCACGGGCCTCGCGCTGGTGGAATTCGCGGCGGGTCGTTCGCCGGTGCTGCTGCGGTGCCAGACGGTACGCGTGCCGGAGCGGCGGCCGATGGCGGAGGCGCTGGCGGAGATCCACCGCGCGGTGACCGGTTTCCTCGACGGCCGTGGAGTGCGTCACGTCGCTCTCGAGCAGACGATCTACGTGCAGAACATCCGGACCGCCCAGATCCTCGGGGCCGCGCGCGGCGCGGCCATTGCGGCGGCGGCGTTGCAGGATTTGCCCGTCTTCGAGTACCCGCCGCTGCGCGTGAAGCAGGCGGTGGTCGGCTTCGGGCGTGCGTCCAAGGAACAGATGGCGCGCACGGTCATGGCCCTGTTGGGACACGGACGGCCGCTGGCCGCCGACGAGGCTGATGCCGCCGGCGTGGCCCTGTGCCACGCCTTCACTTGGCGGGAGTAGCCGTTGCTCAGACCGCGCCCGAGGAAAGCCAGCGTTCGCAGCGGCCCTCGAGGAACCCGATGTAGGCGTCGTGATCGTTAAGACAGGGTACCTGTTTGAACGATTCCCCTCCGGCTTCCATGAAGGTCTCCTTACCCTCGCCGCTGATTTCCTCAATTGTCTCAAGGCAGTCCGCTACGAAAGCCGGGCACATGATCAGAAGCCGCTTTTTACCCTCCTTCGCCAGCCGCTCCAACTCGTGATCGGTGAACGGGGTCAGCCACGGTTCGCCCGCGAGGCGCGACTGGAACGCGATGGAGTGGCGGTCCGCCGTCAGGCCGGCTCGCTTCGCGAGCGCCTTCATCGTGCCGACGCATTGCGCGCGGTAGCACGTCGCGTGGATCGGCGAGCAGGTGTCGCAGCAATCCTTCACGAGCGTGCAATGCGCCTTCGAAGGGTCGCCTTTGCGCAGATGGCGCACGGGGATGCCGTGGAAGCTGAAGAGCACGTAATCGTGCGGCTCCGCGAGGTGGGGCGCCGACACCGTGTAGAGCGCCTCGATGTAATCCGCGTCCTGATAGAAGGGCTGCACGCAGGCCACGCGCATCGACGGAGCGAGCTTCGCCGCCTCCGCGTAAACCTTCACCACGACGGTCTCCCAGGAGGACATCGCGTAATGCGGATACTGCGGGAACAGCAGCACCTCGGTGATGCCATCGGCCGCCATTTGCGCGACCACGGACGCGATCGAGGGGTTGCCGTAGCGCATCGCGAGGTAGACCGGCGTCTTCGCGCCGAGGCGCTTCGCGAGCTTATCGCGCACGCTCTTCGAGGTGAGGATCAGCGGCGAACCATCCTTGGTCCAGATCTCCTCGTAAGCGTGGGCCGAGCGCTTCGGCCGCGTGCGCAAAATGATACCCTCTAGCAGCAGCCAGCGAAGTGGCGCCGGCAGGTCGATCACCCGCTCGTCGCCGAGGAACTCTCGCAAATAGCGGCGCACGTCGGGCACCGAAGTGGAGTCGGGCGAACCGAGGTTCACCAGCAGGATGGCTCGCTTGGACATGGGAGCGGCAAATCCCGTCCATCTTCGACTCCAAGTCAAACGGCGGGTCGGCGCCCGTCACGGCGCGGTTCCCTTGCGGAGAATTGCCTTTTGTCCGAGCGGGCCGCCGTGCACGGTTTTTCTTTCACGCCATGTCCTCCTCTCGTCCGCCCGTCCTCCTTGTTATCCGCGATGGCTGGGGTCAGAACCCCGACCGCTCCCTCGACGCCACCAACGCCGTGGCGCAGGCGCGCAAGCCGTGCGACGACGCGCTCCGCGCCCGCAGCCCGCGCACCCTGGTCCGCGCCTCGGGTCTGGATGTCGGCCTGCCCGACGGCGTGATGGGCAACAGCGAGGTCGGGCACGAGAACATCGGCGCCGGCCGCGTGGTCGACCAGGAGTTGGTGCGCCTCAACAAGCTTTTCTCAGAGGGCCGGCTCGCGACCAACGCGGTCTGGCGCGCTGTGGTGGAACGCGCGCGTCGTCCGGGTGCAAAGCTGCACCTGTTCGGCATCGTGAGCGACGCCGGCGTGCACGGGATGCTCGAGCATCTTTACGGCATCCTCCGCCAGGCCAAGGCCGACGGCCTGCGCGAGGTCTACTTGCATGCGTTCACCGACGGCCGGGACACGCCGCCGTCCTCGGGTCTCGGTTATGTGCGCCAGGTCGGGGAGCAGATGCGCGCCATCGGCGTCGGACAGATTGCGAGCGTGTGCGGTCGTTTCTGGGCGATGGACCGCGACAACCGTTGGGAGCGGGTGCAGAAAGCCTACGACATGCTCACCGGTCGCGCGGCGGTGGCCACCGCGGCGAGCGCGGAGGCGGCGGTGCAGTCGTATT
>JBEGJD010000641.1:0-4809 GCA_041184765.1 Verrucomicrobiota bacterium
CGTACGGCTTCGACTCCTTCTGGCACATCGCAGGAAATGTCGTGGAGGGATTCCCGGAAATCTCCGCCGACAACTGGGCCGGCGGCGTCGATTTCGAGGGAGGCACTTCGATCAAACTTAACCGGCGCTTAGACCCGTTCCCTGTCGCCCCCGTCACAACCCAGTCCGCGGAGGAAGCCTACCGCCTTGTGCTCGCACACGCCGGCGCGACGCGTCCGCGACGCGACCCGGTGGATACCCGTGTCCTTGCGGAGGCCATGAGCGGCATCCCGACTTTCGGCAATGGCATCATCGATTCCCCGGTCCAGGTAGGAGGCTGGCCGGAACTGCGCTCCGCACCCGCTCCCGTGGACAGCGACGGTGATGGTATGCCGGATGCATGGGAAACCGCCCGCGGTCTCAACCCCCGCGACCCAGCGGATCGCAACGACCGAAGGCTCCAGCGCGACTTCACGAATCTTGAAACCTACCTTTCCGAACTCGCCGGGGATTTCCCCGCACCACAGAATCGGAGCTCGTGACCGGGACACAAACCACGGAACTTTCTGAACCGCCGTCCTAGCCATGGTCTCACCTTCGGCCCCTCCTGCCTCCATCGGTCTGATCGGAATCGGACTGATCGGCACCGCGCTCACGGAACGGCTGCTCGCCGCCGGTTTCAAAGTGATCGGCCACGATGTCGCCGCCGAGCGGCGCGACGCCTTCGTGAAACTCGGCGGTCAACTCGCCCCCGACTCGTCGTCGGTTTTCCGCGCCTGCCCGCGCGTGTTACTCAGTCTGCCCACCCACCTCGAGGTCGAGGCGGTCCTCGAGAGCGCCGCGCAAGCCTTGCGCCGCGGACACATCGTGATCGATACGACCACGGGTGACCCTGACGGCACGGCGGAACTTGCAGCCCGTCTGGCCGCGCTCGGCATTTCCTACCTCGACGCCACCGTCTCCGGCAGCAGCTCCCAACTCCGGGAGGGCTCCGCGATCATGATGGTCGGCGGCGATGTTGAGGCGTTCGCAGCCTGCCAGGACCTGTTCTCCCCGCTCGGAAATGAGACCTTTCATTGCGGCGGCTCCGGATCCGGCGCGCGCATGAAGCTCGTGACCAACGTCGTGCTTGGGCTCAACCGCGCCGCCCTCGCCGAGGGCCTCGCGCTCGCGCAGGGCCTCGGCCTCGACGCCCGCCAGGCGCTGGCGGTGATGCAGCATGGCCCGGCTTATTCCCGGATCATGGATCGCAAGGGCGAGCGGATGCTGACCGGAAACTTCGAACCCGAGGCGCGTCTTTCCCAGCACCTCAAGGATGTGCGGCTCATCATCAACCAAGGTGAATCCGCCGGCCTGCCGATGCCGCTGAGCCGCACGCACCGCGCGATCCTCGAGGAGGCCGAGGGCGCGGGTCTAGGTGCCCTCGACAACAGCGCCATCATCAGCGTTCTCGCCGCCCGCGCCAAGGCCGACACGCCATGAGCACTACGCCCCTCACCGCCCGCGGCCGCTACGCCGTGCTGGCCGCCGCCTTCGGTGCGCTCCTGTTCGACGGTCTCGAGCTCGGGCTGATGCCGCTGGTCTCGCTTTCCGTTTCAAAGTCGCTCCTCGGCGCCGCCTACACGCCCACCCTGGGCGGCGATTGGTTCGCCCGCTTCACCGCCGCGCTGATGGCGGGCGCCGCCATCGGTGGCATCGCGCTCGGCGCCCTGGGCGACCGGATCGGCCGCACCCGCGCGATGGGGATCAGCATTATTTGCTACTCGGTCTTCGCGGGTCTGGGCGCGTGGGTGACCACGCAGGAACAAATGCTGGTTCTGCGTTTCGCCGTGGGGCTCGGGGTTGGCGGGGTTTGGCCCAACGCGGTCGCACTCGTCGCGGAGTCGTGGCCCGATAAATCACGTCCCGTGGTGGCGGGGCTGATGGGGGCGGCGATCAACTCGGGCATCCTGCTCCTCTCTCAAGTAGCGCAAATGCGGCCGGTCACCCCCGAATCCTGGCGCTGGCTCTTCTACCTTGCCGGAGCTCCGGCTCTGCTCGGGATCCTCGTGCTGATCCTCCTGCCCGAATCCCCCACCTGGCTCGCTTCGCGCGGACGCACGACGGGACCCAAGCCTCCGGCACCGCTGCGCGAGTTGTTCCGCCCGCCGCTGCTGCGCATCACCTTCACCGGCATCATGCTCGGCTCCATCCCGCTCGTCGGCGCGTGGGCGGCAAGCAAGTGGATGATCCCGTGGGCCGACGAGATCGGGCGCGCGGTGCGTTCCGACTACAAGGCGGTAACCCAGGGCTGGTGGGCGGCGGGCGCCATCCTCGGCAGCCTGATCGGCGCCCAAATCGCCGCGCTCCTCGGCCGCCGGCTCTCGTACTTCCTGATCAGTATCGGATCGTTCGCGCTCACGTGGGCCATGTTCCAAATGACCGCTCCGCTCCAGGCGTCCTTCCTCCCGATCGTCTTCGCGCAGGGCTTGGTCGCGACGTTGTTCTTCGGCTGGCTTCCTTTGTACCTGCCAGAACTCTTCCCGACGGCCGTGCGCGCGACCGGCAGCGGGATTTCCTACAACGTCGGCCGCTTCGCGACCGCCGTGGGCGTGCTCGCCGCGGGCGCCCTCTTCACCGCCCTCGGCGGGAGCTACCCGCGGGTGGGAGCGGCCGCCTCCTTCATCTACGGCCTCGGCATCCTCGTCATCTGGCTCGCCCCCGAAACCAAACGGCAATCCCTCGCCAAATGAACCCCCTCCGTCTGCTCGTACTTTTGCTCGGCTCGTTCGTCGCGCTCCCGGCCGCCGACCAAGTCATCTTCACGCGACAAACCGACCGCATCCGCATCGAGATCGGTGGCCGGCATTTCTCGGACTACATCCACACCGGTTGGCCGAAGCCCTGCCTTTACCCGATCCTCGACGCCGACGGCACCGCCTACACGCGGGACTTTCCCTTCAAGAAAAATCCCGCCGAGGTGCCCGACCACGACTGGCATCGCGGGGTCTGGTTCGCCCACGGGGCGGTCAACGGACACGACCTCTGTCGCGAGCTGCCCGAGAAGAAAACCGGCCGCATCCGTTTGGAACGAATCTTGGAGACGCGCGATGGCGCCACGGGTCTGCTCCGCACCCGTAGCCTCTGGGAGACAGCCGATCGTAAGCCGCTGCTCACCGACGAGACCACGCTCCGCATCACCCGCGAAGGCGCCGTGACCCGCCTCGATTACGAGGTCCGTCTGCTGGCGACGCACGGCGCGGTCACCCTCGGCGACACCGAGGAGGGAACGATGGCCGTGCGCGTCAACGAGGCGATCCGCGTTACCCACGGGAAGGGCGCGACAAAGCGTCCCGGCACGGGTCGCCTGGTGAACGCCAATGGCGACGCCGGTATCCCCGCTTGGGGTAAGCGCGCCGCTTGGGCCTCATACAGCGGACCTTTGCCCGACGGACGTGTCATCGGCGTCGCCCTGCTGGAGCACCCGGGGAATTTCCGCCACCCCACGTGGTGGCACGCGCGCGATTACGGACTGCTCTCCGCCAACCCTTTCGGTCGTCACGATTTCGAGAAACTCAAGGATCAGCCCAAGGCGGGCGACCACGTGATCCCCGCCAGCGGCGAACTGGTCCTGCGCTACCGCCTGATCTTCCACCGCGGCGACGAAAAAGCCGCCCACATCGCCGAGGAATTCAAGGCGTACGCCGGCACCCGCAATCAACCATGAAGGCGCTTCTGCTGCTTCCGCTGCTACTGACCGCGACAGCGTTCGCGGCCTCATCGGCACAACGCCCCAACATCGTCTTCATCATGGCCGACGACCTCGGCTACGGGGACATCGGACCGTTCGGCCAGAAGCTCATCCGGACCCCAAACCTCGATCGCCTCGCGGCCGAAGGCACTTGCTTCACGCAATACTATGCCGGTGGCTCCGTGTGCTCCCCCACCCGCAGCGTGCTCATGACCGGTCAGCACACGGGCCACACGCGCATCCGCGGCAACCACGGCCAGACGGGCCTCGCGCGCGTGCCGCTGAAGGCCTCCGACGTCACCGTCGCGGAAGTGATGAAGTCCGCCGGATACGCCACCGCGATCGCGGGCAAGTGGGGACTCGGCGAGCCCGGCACGGAGGGAATTCCCAACCGGCAGGGCTTCGACCGTTGGTTCGGCTACCTTAACAACGACCTCGCCGAGTTCTACTACCCGGAAAAAATCTGGCGCAACGAGGAGGAGATCACGCTTCCCGGAAATATCGGCGGCCGGCGCGGGCAGTACTCCAACGACCTGATGACCGAGGAGGCACTTTCGTTCATCGACGACCACCGCGCCCGACCGTTCTTCCTCTACCTCGCCTACACCATCCCGCACTCGCTGCTCGAGGTCCCGGAGGACTCGCTCGTCGAGTACCGCGGAAAGTTCCCCGAGCCGGCGGCCGAAGCCACCGGCGGCAAGAACAACGTGCCGGAACCTCGTGCCACGTTCGCCGCGATGGTGACGCGGCTCGACCGCGAGGTGGGCCGCGTGCTGGGCCGGCTCCAACAGCACGGCCTGGAGAAGAATACCGTGGTCTTCTTCTGTTCCGACAACGGCGCGCCCGCCCGCACCGGACTGGCCGACTATTTCGGCAGCACCGCCGGCTTCCGCGGCCACAAAGGCTCCCTCTTCGAAGGAGGCATCCGCGCGCCGATGATCGTCCGCTGGCCCGGCCAGGTCCCCGCCGGCAAGCGCAGCGATTACGCGTGGGGCGGCTGGGATGTCCTGCCGACCGCCGCCGCCCTCGCCGGCGCCTCGGTTCCTCCCGGGATCGACGGCATCAGCGTCGTCCCCGCGTTGCGCGGCGAGGTGATGGAG
>JBEGJD010000642.1:0-6493 GCA_041184765.1 Verrucomicrobiota bacterium
CGCCTGGGTGGTGACTCTCGGGACCTTCCGGCTCAATGAGCACGAGATTTTCGGAAATTTCTACGACTACCAGGCCGCCAGCCTCCTGCAGGGCCGGCTCGACGTTCCCGAGGAGGCGATCGGCGGCGAGGCGTTCGAGGCGAAGGGAAAACTCTACGGCTACTTCGGCCCCACTCCGGCGCTGCTGCGGCTGCCGTTCGTCGCGACGGGGCTTGCGTTCGGGAATCTGAGCCGCGCCGCGATGCTGCTGTATTTCGGGATCACGCTCGCGTGTGCGTACCTGCTGCTGCGCGAGGCGCGGCGCTTCACCGGCGAAACCGAGGACAATCCGGTGCCGCCGCGCGCGGCCACGGTCATTCTGCTCACCGCCACCGGTTGGGGCAGCACGGTGCTCTTCCTCGCCAGCCGCGGCCTGATTTTCCACGAGGCGATCCTCGGCGGCATCGCTTTCGCGCTGGTGTCCTCTTTTTGCAGCCTGCGTTTCCTGCGTCTGCCGGAATCACGCTGGTGGATCGGGGCGCTCGTCGCCGGCGTGCTTTCCATCCACACGCGGCCGCCGACGGGGCTTTTCGCCCTAACTCTGCTGGGCTGCGTGGCGATGGCCCTCGCCTTCCGGAAAAACCATCCCTCTTCCGCGCGCGGCGGGGCGATCTCGACCGGGAAACACCTTCTGCGCTACGCCTCGATCGGCGTCGCCTGCGCCGCCGGCACGCTGACCCTGAACGTCCTCGCCTACGCGAAATTCGGCGTCTTCGACCCGGCGCCACTTCGCATCAGCCGGCCCTATGCGAACCCCGAGCGCATCAATGCGATCGAGGGGAAAAGCATGCATGCCGCCAATGTCCCCTACGGTTTCTACACCTACGTGATCCGCCCGAACGTGCGTCTCGAGTCGGGCTTTCCCTGGATCTACCTAGGATCGAACACCCCCGGACACTATTTCCCGGCGGCCAAGATCGACCTGCCCGACCACACGCTGGCGATGCCCTACTCCATGCCGGGGCTTTTCCTCCTCGCCACCGCGGGATGCCTGCTAGCGTTCGCGACCGTGCCCGTGCTCCGGATACCGGTCGCCGTCACGTGGTTGGCTTCCATTCCGATGAGCCTCGCGCTCTTCGCGGCGGTCGCGACCGCCCAGCGTTACACGGGAGATTTCTGTCCGCTGCTCATCACCGCGGCGGCGCTCGGCCTCGCGGGAGTTTGCTCCCTGCAACGCGCCGCCCGGGTTATCGCGCTGATGCTCGCAGGCCTCGCGACGGCCGCCGCCGTGGCGGTCACCTGGGCGCTCACCCTGCATTACCAAGGTGACACGCTTTGGGGCGTGCCGGAGGAGACGCGCGCCAACTACCGCGAACTGCGGCGCGTCGTAGACGAGGCGGCGGCCCGTCACGTGCGCTGACGCGGTAAGCGGAAGCCCCAGAGCCGGTTTTGCATTCCCTCGCGCGGCGATTCGGCTCTCATTCCAATTTCGCACGATGCAACACGCCTTCGTCACCGGCGCCGCCGGATTCATCGGCTCCAATCTTGTCGACCGCCTGCTGGCGGACGGCGTGCGGGTGACCGGCTGGGACAACCTCTCGACCGGCCAGCCGCGTTTCCTCCAGGGCGCGACCGCCCATCCGCAGTTCCGCCTGCTACGCGGCGACAACCTCGACCTGACCGCGCTGACCGCGGCGATGAAGGGCGCGGACTTCGTCTTCCACCTCGCGGCCAACGCCGACATCCGCGACGGCTGGAAGCATCCGGCTAAGGATCTGCAGCAGAACACGGTGGCGACCTTCAACGTGCTGGAGGCCATGCGCGCCAACGGCGTGCGCCGCATCGCGTTCTCGTCGACCGGCTCGGTCTACGGCGAGGCGCTGGTCACGCCGGAAACGCCGACGCCGGAGGACGACTCGTTTCCCATCCAGACCTCGCTCTACGGAGCCTCGAAAACCGCGGGGGAAGGCCTGATCTCTGCGTACGCGGAGGGCGCGCAGATCGACGAGGCGTACGTGTTCCGCTTCGTCTCCATCCTCGGGGAGCGCTACACCCACGGCCACGTCTTCGACTTCTACCAGCAGCTGATCGCGCATCCGGACCACCTGCGCGTGCTCGGGAACGGCACCCAGCGGAAGAGTTACCTCTACGTGCAGGACTGCATCGACGCCATGCTCCACGTTACCCGCGCCGCCACGGCCCGCGAAGCGAAGCACCGCACGCAGATCTACAACCTCGGCACGCCGGAATTCGTGCAGGTCAACGACAGTATCCGTTTCATCTGCGCCGCGCTCGGATTGAAGCCCCGACTCGATTACACCGGCGGCGACCGGGGCTGGGTGGGCGACAATCCATTCATCTTCCTCGACACAAAGAAGATTCAGGCCACCGGCTGGCGCCCGAAACTCACGATCGAACAGGGCATCATCCGCACGCTACGCTGGCTCGAGGCCAACCGCTGGGTGTACGAATCCCGCGGTTAAGGGCCGCACCGCACGCCGCCACTCCGCTGTATGAACCTCGTCGTGACCGGATCCAGCAGCGGCATCGGCCGCGCGCTCGTCGAGCGACTGCTGGCCGGCGGGCATCGCGTCTGGGGCATCGCGCGCTCGGATCAATCGGACTTCGCGGCGCGCCACAAGGGTTTCACGGGCATCCGCGCCGACGCGGCCGAATGGAAACGGATGGAGGCCGCCGCCCGGGAGGTGGCCGCCGCCACGCCTTCGATCGACGGGCTGGTGACCTGCGCCGGCGTGCAAGGGGAGATCGGCCGCGCACTGGAGGCGGACCCCGCGGCCTGGAGCGCGACGGTGCGCACCAACATCGACGGCACCTTTTTCGCGCTCCGTGCCTTTGCCCCGTTGCTTCGTGCCGCCCCGCGTCGGGCGAAGATCGTGTGTTTCTCGGGTGGCGGCGCGACGAAGCCCAGGGCCCGCTTTTCCGCGTACGGCGCGGCGAAAACGGCGGTGGTGCGGCTCGTCGAAACCATCGCGGAAGAGGAGCGCGGACAACCGCTCGACATCAATTCACTCGCCCCGGGTGCGATCAACACCCGCCTGACTGACGAGGTGCTCGCGCTGGGGCCGGCCGTCGTGGGCGAGGCGGAATACGCCGCCGCGCAGCGCCAAAAGGCCGGGGGCGGTTCGTCGCTCGAGGGCGCCCTGGACTGCGTCGAATGGCTGCTCTCCCCGGGGAGCGACGGCATCAGCGGCCGCCTCATCTCGGCCCCATGGGATCCGTGGAAAACACTCGCCTCCCGCCGCGACGAGCTTTCCCCCACCGACATCTACACCCTCCGCCGCATCGTACCTGAGGACCGAGGCGCGAAAGCGTGATCAAGCCGCGGCCGCTACCCGAACGGTCACACGCGATGCTTGAGCCTTGGGAGGGCAAAAAGCCACATCCGCAAAAACACCGGAATAGCCGGACGCTCCGCCCAGAATCTTCCAGCCCATGATCCACCCCCTCATCGCGAAAACCATCGCCAAGCGAATTGGCGCACGAGCAATCCTCTCGGCCCTCGCCGCGGCCACGCTCCAAGCCGGCGAGGCCGCCAACCGACTGCTACTCGAGAAGGTCGAGGTCAACGAGCGGCGCGTCGACGGCCTTATCAACAAGGGCATCCTACCCACCGACATCGACGCGCCCCTGTATTACAACGTGATCACGCGGCAGGAGATCGAGCGCATGGGCTCGACGAATCTGGAGGAGGTGTTCCGTAACCTGCCCGAGATCACCACGTACAGCACTCCCAACCAGGAGGCGTCGGTGGTCCAGATCGTCGGATCAAGCAGCCTGTCCTCCAACCTGCGCATGCGCGGGTTCGACGCCCAGCAGACCACCGTCCTCATTAACGGCCGCCGGATTGCCCGCTCCTCCTTTCCGAACCTCGTGGGCGCCTCCAGCGGCGATCTCACGCGAATTCCCCTGGCGGCGATCGAACGCATCGAGACGCTGCCGTCCTCCGGATCTGCGATGTACGGCGGCGGAGCGATCGGCGGAGTGATCAATGTGATCCTGAGGAAGGACTATCTTGGCCGGGAGCTGACCCTCTCCGCGGGAACCGCCACCGGCGGGGGCTCCACCGAATGGAGCGGGAGTTATCTGCACGGCTTCTCGCTCTCCGGAGGGCGCACCACCGGCACCCTCACCTTTAGCTTCCGCGACCGCGGTCCCCTTTCATTCGCCCAACGCACCGCGATGCTCGACCGCGCTCTGCTGCGCATGACGACCGAGACCGCCATCGGCACCTTCACCCAGATGCCGGGGGTCATCCGGGTCTCCGGAGCCACCGGGGACCTCGGCATACCCGGCGCTCCCGGCGTCCGCTTCGCCACCGTGCCCTCGGGCCTGAACGACGCCCAAGCCGGGGCACTCACGCCCGCATCCTTCACGGCAACCGCCGGCAAGTTCACCCCTTCCTACGAGAGGTATGAGGACAACTACATCTACACCCCCTCCCGGATGTGGTCGCTGGGTGCGAACGCGGAACACCAGCTGGTGCGCGACCGCATCACCCTCTACGGGGAGTTCAACCTCACGTCCAACCGGCAGGACATCCATAACCCGAAGTTCTTCGGCACCGGCACGAGCTACACGATGTCGGCCACGCATCCCTTCAACCCCTTCCGAACCGGCGTCACCCCGGGGTTTGTCGGTCGCTCCGTGATCCTGAATGTGCTGCCGACGGACCTGCGGGAGAGCCGCACCGACATGAAGCGCGACTCCTACCGGCTCGTCGCCGGCCTCAAGGGAAAATTCTCCCCGAAATGGGAGTGGACGTTCGACGGCACCAGCGAGGTCACGGTGATCGCCGGCGACTCCCAGGTGGGCGCCGACAACATCATCCTCGCCTCGGTCTACGGCACGACCACCAGCCCCGCGACTTTCCCGCAGCGCTGGGCGCTCTACAACCTGCTGACCGACCGCCGCGCCAATCCCGCGCCCGCGAGCGTGAACACCGACTACTTCAACGCGGTGGGACGCCAGCGCTACTGGCAATACGCCTCCAACCTCATCGCCCGCACGACCGGTGATCTTCATGAGTGGCGGGCGGGAGTCATCCGGACCTCGATCGCCGCGGAGGCCTACTGGTGGCAGTACGAGGGCAAGCGCCCCTACGAAATCGCGCCGGCTCTCATCACCCTGATGGGCGGCCGGGAGAACTTGTCGCGCGACATCGCCTACACCCAGCAGGGGCGCCGCACCGACTCGGTTTTCGGCGAAATGACCGTTCCGGTCATCGGCAAGGGATGGCGCCCCCTGCCGGTCGATTCCGTTGATCTGAACTTCAGCGGGCGCCATGAGCGCGCCAACGACTCGAAATCGGCCAACACCGGCGCGGCCGCCCTCAAGGTGGCCTTCTCGCGCGACATCGCCCTGCGGGCCTCGCGGACGGAAGGGTTCTTCCCTCCCGAGCAAAGCAACCTGCATCTGAGCGACTACACCTTCGCGACGACCATCACGAATACCTTCACGTTCGTGGATCCGCGCCGTGGCAATCTCCCGCAAACCGCCGTGCCGCTGACCAACAGCGCCGGCCCCAACCCGGACCTGCGCCCGGAGACGTCGGTCTCCGAAAACATCGGTCTCATCCTCACGCCGCGCTTCGCCCGCGGGCTGCGGGTCGGGGTGGACTACTGGCGCACGCGCAAGATCGACGCGATCCGCACCCCGACCCTGCAACAACTGCTCGACAACGAGGCGAGCTTCCCCGGCCGCGTGAACCGGGGTGCCCGGCTGCCCAACGATCCCGCCGGTTGGGCGGGAGTGGTCACCGGAGTCGACACCCGTTTCATCAACATCTCGGAGATCGAGACCGACGGCATCGACTCCAACCTCGCCTGGGTGATCCCGTCGGCGTCGCTCGGCGAGCTCGCCTTCCGGGCAAACGCGACTTTCACCAACAAGTTCCTCACCTCCATCACGCCGATCACCGCGCCGGTAAACACGGTCGAGACCACGGAGGGCGGCCTGAAATGGCGTGGCCGCGCTTCCGTGTTCTGGAGTCGTCGCGACTGGACCGCGGGTGTGACCGCGCGCTACACCCATTCCTACAAGACCGGCACGACCATCGCCTCCACGCAGTTCCCCACCGGGACCGGCGTCGACGGCGAACGTATCGCCAGCGAACTGGTGTGGGACCTGCAGCTCGGTTACCGGATCCCCTACCGCACGGGAGGACAGCGCTGGCGCAACTGGGTCACCGGCACCCAGTGGACGCTCAACGTGCAGAACATCACGGACCGGATCCCGCCTTGGAATTCCTCCGGGCTTTACAGCCGCTACTCGGACCCGCGGATGCGCTACGTTTCGCTTTCCGTGAAAAAATCGCTCTGAGCTCCCTTCCGGCCAGCCGCCGGCGTAGCGCCCCATTCCCGCCCCTCATGAAAACCGCCTTTCGTCTTTCCCGTTTTCGTCTCCTGCTGGCGCTGGCCGCCGGAACCGCGGCTCTCCGCGCGGAGCCGGTCACCGGCACACTCGTCATCGACAACGCGTGCCTCGATTTCGACGG
>JBEGJD010000643.1:0-2957 GCA_041184765.1 Verrucomicrobiota bacterium
AGGCCGCGGACGCGCGCGAAGCCGCCGTTGTACTGCGTGGTGAGCGCGTAGCCGGCGTAGTCGCCGTTGAACCCGTTGTCGGTCCCGGTGGGGATCGTCGCACCGCCCGAGGTGTAGATGAACTTGCGGATCTGCTTCTCGAAGACACCGAACGTGAACATGCCGGCGGGCTCGAAGTAGAGCTCACCCGTGACGTCGAAGTTCTTCGCCCACTGCGGGAGGAGCGAGGGGTTGCTGGTGGAGACGGTCTGGTTGTCGTAGTTGACCGTCGTGCGCGGGATCAGCTGGCCGATGCCGGGCCGGCCGATGTTCTCAGTGTAGCCGGCGCGCGCCAGCAGGTTGGGCGTGAAGCGGTACTTCAGGTGCACTCCGGGAAACACGCTGCGGTAGTCACCGGTGCGGGTCTGCCGGCGGCCGAACTCCTCGCGCGTGCGGCGGATCGTCTCGGCGTCGGTTAGCGGCGCGGTTCCCCACGCGGCGCGGCGGGCTTTTTCCTCGGGGGTAATCACCTGAAGCGCTCCGGTGCCCTTCGTCGCGGTGTCCTCGATGCGCACGCCGGTGAGGACGTTGAGCCGGCCGAACTGCGCGGCACCCATCACGTACGCGGCGCGGATCTCCTCGGTGAACTGCTGGTTGTTGATCAGCTCCGCCTGCAGGTTGGCGGCGAGCTGCGGGCGCCACCAGTCGGGATGCGCCGCGATATCGCCGTCGACGTCGTCGATGCGGCCGACCGCCTGCATGGCGGGAAATGGGGGCGTGGCGTATTTGCCGAGCTTGGTGTTCGGGTACGGACGGTTCATCAGCCCGAACTGCGCGAGGTTGTCGTCGTTGCGTCCGCCGGCGGCGGCATTGGGCCCCATGACGCCGTCGGGGCCGACGTAGACGGTGTTGTAGGGCGTGTTGTCGAGGTAGCGGTTCTGGCGGCGGTAGCGCAGTCCGGCCTTCAGGTAGGCTCCGAGCGGCGAGCTGAACGACTGTTTCGCGTTGAGCGACGCGCCGAGGTAATTGTCCCATCCCACCGAGCGCGCGCTCGAGTAAAGGTTGTCGGTGTAGTTCGCGAGGTTGAGCCAGTCGGGACCGGCGGTCTGCGTGATGCGCGGGAAGAGCGCGTCGTCGCGTTGGATCGTCCAGCCCGCGCCGCGCAGCGTGTACGTGAACGTGTTGTTGCCGGGGTACAGCGCCTTCGACTGGGACGTGTAGGCGTCGTAATCGAGCGCGAGGCTCCGGTAGCGGTGCACGCCGCCGATCGTGAAGGTCTTCGTGTCGCCGAGCTTGTAGAGGGCCTGCGAGTTGATCGCGACGGTGCTGGCGGTGACGGCGCGCACGCGGGTTTCGGTTTCGGAGTAACCGGGAAGGATGCCGTTGGTACCGGTGGGGTTTCCCGCGGCGTCGAGGGTGGCGACGGCCTGGTTGGTCTGCCACGTCACCTGGTTGTGGTCCGAGTGCTCGATATGTTTGTTCAGCTGGTAATTGGCAAAGAAGCGCACCTGGTCGCTCCATTTGTAATCGAGCCGCAGGCCGGCCCCGGAGCGCGTGCGCACATTGCGGAAGTCCTGCAGCGAAAGGGAGTACTGGTACGCGGGGCCGGTGCGGTCGGCGGGCAATTGCTCGAAGGCCTGCGTCGACATGTCGATGATCGAGCCGTGCGGGCGGTAGGCGAGGTTCAGGTTCACGCCGAGTTTGCCGAAGAACACCTCCGAGTAGGAGAGCGAGGCGTTGGGCCGCGAGGGGTCGCGGGGGTCGGTGGCGCGCCAGATCGCGCCGATCGATCCGCGGATGCGCCGCTCCGGAGACGAGTCGAAGGCGCTCTTCGAGATCAGGTTCACCACGCCGCCGATCGAGTCGCCGTCCATGTCGGGCGTGGGCGACTTCGTCACCTCGATGCGCTCGATCGAGTCGGAGCCGACCGTTTGGAACTGGAACTCGCGCGTCGCGCCGGCCGAACCCGCGTCGGCCAGCCGGTTGCCGTCCTGTGTGATGGAACTCAGGTTCTGGTGCAGCCCGCGGATACGCAGGTAGCGCATGTCGCCGCCCACGGACTCTCCCTCGACGCCGGGCAGGCGCGCGGCGAGGTCCGCCGGGTTGCCGGCGAGACCGCCGAACGCGTCGGCCGACACGATGCTCTTCACGCCGTCGGAGAGGCGTTGGAGCGTGATGGCCTTGGCGTTGCCCTCGCGCTCGCTACCCACGACGAACGCGCTCAAGCGGTAGATGTCGGCGGTGAGGCTGATGTCCTTGCGGGCGCGGCCCGTCGCCGGCACCTCGGCGGCCGACTCAGTCGGGGCGAGGCCGGTGTAATAGGCGACAAGTACCACCGCCCCCGCGGGCAGATCCTCGAACGTGTAGAAGCCGAGGCTGTCGGTGAGCGTCTCCAGATTGCGGTCCTTGATGACGACCCGCGCGCCCTGGAGGGTGGCTCCGGTGGCGGCGTTGGTGACGAGACCCGTGAGGGAACCGGCGAAGGCGGGAGAGGCGACGATTCCCAGCAAAGCGCCAGAGACGAGGGAGGCGCGTAGGAAAATGCGGACCGAGAAGCGGGAGTTCATAAGGGTAGGGGTGCGGCGAAGCAGGAAACCTGCCGGCGATGGGGTTAAGTTGCCCCGCGCCCGCGGCCGGCCAAGCCGGAAGTGAATCACGGGAAAACCGAGTCGGAGGATTCGGAGGTGATGACCACGAACCCCCCAAAAAAAACACCCGAAAGCCGTCGGTGGCTTAGAGTGGGTTACCGATCCGCGGCGTGGGGTCTTCCGGATTTGTCAGATCCCATTGATCCGCGGTTAAAACAACGCGGAGCGATTCGGGGCTTCATCACGACCAAGCGGGTTTTGAACAAAAGACCGGGAAGGCCGGAGAAGCAGGATGAGCTTCGTTCTATCCGCCGAATCCGGGGAATCCGCGGTTAAAAAAACACGCGAAGCGGCTGAGGGGGGTTAACAACGCGGGTCCGTTCGGGTGTT
>JBEGJD010000644.1:0-2947 GCA_041184765.1 Verrucomicrobiota bacterium
ACGGCCGGGGATCACGCGGAGCTGGCCTTCCGTGACAATCGTCTCACCCGGGGCGAGGCCCTTGCTGATCACGGCGTCGGCGCCGGCGAGGCGCTCGACGGTAACGGGGCGCATTTCCGCGGTGGAGTCGGCTTTCACGACGTACACGTACTGGCCCGACTGGGACACCTGCAGGGCGTTGGCCGGCACGGCGGTCACCTCCGGTGACGCGAGGGTGAGATTGACGGTGGCGAACTGGCCCGGCCAGAGGCGGCTTTCCCTGTTGGGGAAGGATCCCTTGAGGCGGATGGTGCCGGTGGCGGAGTCGACGGTATTGTCGAGGAAGGTGAGTTCGCCGATCTCGGGTTTCTCGTCCGCACCCGGCGGCACGACGGATACCCGCAGGGTGCCGGAAGCGCGGTAACGGCTGACGGCGGCGAGGTATTGCTGGGGTACGCCGAAGGTGACGTAGATCGGGCTCACCTGATTGATCGTGAGCAGCGGCAGGCCGCTGTCGTTGGCGCGCACGATGTCGCCCTCGTGGACGTTGATGTTGCCGGTGCGGCCGGAGAGCGGGGCGCGGATAGAGCAATATTCCAATTGAAGACGGGCGTTCGCCAGGCGCGATTCCACCGCGGCGACCTCGGCCTCGAGCGCGCGGGCGGTGTCGGTGATCTTCTCGTACTGCTCCTTGGAAACCATCTGGTCGGTGGAAAGGGAGCGGTAGCGGGCGACCTGGGCTCTCGCCGTCTCGAGCTGCACCTGCGCCTTCTTAAGATCGGCCTCCGCGGTCTGGAGGGCGTTTTGGAACGGACGCGGGTCAACCTCGAGCAGGAGTTCGCCGGCGGTCACATCCTGCCCCTCGCGGATCACGCGCCGCTTCAGCGTGCCGGTGACCTGGGATCGAATGGCGGTGGTGCGGATGGGTTCCACCGCGCCGATCGCCTCGAGCGAGAGCGGCACGACCTTCTTTTCCGACTTCGCCACGAGGACGGGTGCGGCTCCGCCCGCCTTGCCGGATTTGCCGGACTTGCCGCCGCCCGCGGGCGGGGCCTCGCCGCACGCTCCGAGGAAAAAAACGGCGGGAAGCGCGGCCAGAAGCAACAAGGTATGGGGCGAGGAGAGGCGCGGGATCATGCGAAAGGGGAGGGGCGCGGACGTGGGCGGCCCAAGGATCAGACCGCGAGGTTCACGGTGGTACTGACGCGCGGGCTTTGTCAAAGGCGCGTCGCTCCGCGCGCTGATTTTTCCCGGGGAACGGCGGCTCCTGACGTGCCGAAAACCTTTTCCTTGCTCACTCCCGCGGCGGGGATTTCGCTCATGGTCATTTTTCCCGATGAAAGTCCTCGTCGCCGACAAGATCTCTCCCAAGGGAGTTGCTTTGCTGCGCCAGCAGCCGGGCCTCGAAGTTGTGGAGGCTTACGGGTCTTCTCCGGAGAAGGTGCTCGAATTGGTGAAGGACGTGCACGCGATAGCCGTGCGTTCGGAAACCAAGATCACGGCCGAGGTCTTCGCCGCCGCGCCTCTGCTTAAGGTCGTGGGCCGGGCCGGGGTCGGCGTGGACAACGTCGATGTCGAGGCGGCCACGAATCACGGCGTCGTCGTGATGAACACCCCGGCGGGTAACACGATCGCTACCGCCGAGCTGACTTTCACCCACATCCTCTGCGGGGCGCGTCCCGTGCCGCAGGCCGCCGCCTCGATGAAGGCCGGCCAGTGGGACCGGAAGTCGTTCTCCGGCATCGAGCTTTTCCGCAAAACCCTCGGCATCGTCGGCCTCGGCCGCATCGGCGGCGAGGTCGCCAAGCGCGCCCAGGCGTTCGGGATGCGCGTGCTCGCCTATGATCCTTACCTCGCCCCGAGCCGCGCCAAGGCCATGCAGGTCGAGGGCGTGACGCTCGACGAGCTCCTGCGCCAGTCGGACTACATCACGGTGCACATGCCGCTGACCGACGACACCAAGTACATGATCGACGAGGCGGCCTTCGCCAAGTGCCGCAAGGGTCTGCGGATCTTCAACTGCGCCCGTGGCGGCATCATCAAGGAGACCGCGCTCATCGCCGCGCTGAAGAGCGGCCAGGTGGCCGCCGCCGGCCTCGACGTGTTCGAGGACGAGCCCCTCGCGAAGGACAGCGAGTTGCGCAGCCTGCCCAACGTCGTCCTCACGCCGCACCTTGGCGCCTCCACCGCCGAGGCCCAGGAGTCGGTCGGCATCGAGATCGCCGAGCAGATCGCCGACGTGCTCAAGGGCGGCGTCATCCGCAACGCCGTCAATGTGCCCTCCATCGACGCCGCCACGATGCGCGTCCTCGGGCCGTACCTCGATCTCGGCGCCAAGCTCGGCACTCTCGTGCAGCAGATCGCGCCGGCCCAAATCGCGCAGCTCCGCGTCACCTACTGGGGCAAGCTCGTCGACCTCGACACCAACGCGGTCACGCGCTCCATCGAGCGCGGTTTCCTCCGTCGGATCAGCGGCGACAGCGTCAATTTCGTCAACGCGCCGGTCGTTCTCGAGCGGCTCGGCATCAAGGCCGAGGTCGTGAAGTCCACCGACGAGTCCGATTACAGCGAGCTCATCGGCGTGGAGGCCGTGGCGGCCGACGGCACCAAGCATTCCGCCCTCGGTACCCTGATCGGCAAGGCCAGCCAGCCGCGCATCGTGGGCATCAACGGCCGCGAGGTCGAGGTCGCCGCCGACGGTAAGCTGCTCGTCCTCGAAAACGTCGACCAGCCCGGCATGGTTGGGACCGTCGGATCAATCCTCGGGCGCGCCAACGTGAACATCGCTGACATGTCGCTCTCGCGTCTCACCCCTGGCGGCACCGCCTACATGGTGGTGCGTGTCGACACCGAGCCAGCGGAAGACGCCCGCCGCGAGATCAAGGGCCACTCCGCCATCCGTATGGCGAAGTTCGTGCAGTTGTAATCGTCGCGCATGTCTTCGGTCGTCCTCATCGCCGTCGTGGCT
>JBEGJD010000645.1:0-5313 GCA_041184765.1 Verrucomicrobiota bacterium
CAGGATCCGGTGAAGCAGTTTTCCGTCTTTGCGGAAAACCGCGTCGGCCGCCTGCACGACCTCACCGCGCTCTTCAAGCAGCACAACGTCCACCTGATGGCGCTGACGGTGCTCGACACCACGGACAGCGCGATTGTGCGCATGGTCGTCGACGATCCCGACAAGGCGCGGGAGCTGATGGTGAACAACGATTTTCCCTACACCGAGGGGGAGGTGCTGGCGGTGGAGATCACCGACGAGTCACAGCTCAACGGTGTGCTCGCCGCCCTCTTCGAGGCCGAGATCAACGTCCACTACGTGTACAGCTTCATCAAACGGCCCGAGGGCCGGAGCGCGCTGGCGATCAACGCGGAGGACACCGACGTGGCCGCGCAGTCGTTGTCGCGCCGCGGCTTCCGCGTCCTGACGCAGGGCGAGATCTCGCGCTGACGCGCGAAGAGCGGAGGGCCCTCAGCCCTGGACCTCGCCCATCTTCTCGGCGTCGAGCTCGTAGAGGCCGGTCATGTAGCCGTTCTCGAACATGGCGCCGACCTTGATCTGGCCATAGAAAGAAACGGGCACGTCCATCATCGGCGCGACGCCCTTCTTCATCTTCACAATCACCCACTCGTTCATGTTGGGCACCGTGCCGAAGCAGCAGGCGAGCGTGTTGCGCATGAGGAGGAATTCAATGACGAGCCCCTTCTCCATCTTCACCGGCACCATGTAGCCGGTCACGACGGCCTTCTTCCCGTTCCAACCCTTAACGATCGGCGGGATCTGCTCCTCGCCCGTGGGGGGCTTGGCGTTTGGATCGGCGGCGGGATCGAAGGGCGGCGGGGTGAAGACGTAGGAGGCGAGCTGGTCGAAACCCAGCTTGAGGTATCCCTTCTCCGAAGGCGGCTCCTTGGTCACGGGCGGCGCCGGATAAGGTGCCGGGATAAGGGACGGATCAGCGGCCGGTTGCGCCAGCAACGACGCGGCCGTGACCAGGAAGGAGACGAAAAGGGAACGCGCTCGCATGATGGCGGCACCGTAGGCGGGGTCGCCGGATCGTCAAAAGGGAATTGCCGCTGGAGCCTACCGCGGCGCACGCAGGAATCATCCGGTGGTCCGAAGCTCACGGTAAAGTTCGCCGAGAAGTCCCGCATTCCCTCCGACCCGCCTTCACCTTGGCATGACTTTTCCCCGCCCTGAACCGCCCGACCTCACCTGCTGGATGCAGGAGTGGATCCGGCGAGATGAGCCGCGTTTGCGGACGTAGCTCGCCGGCGGATCGTCGCGATCTAGGCCGTCGTCGAACGAATCGAGCTATGTACCATTTGCTGATGTATCGTAAATTGGTCTGGACCATTTTACGACCTAACGGAGGATCGTCCCATGTCCAACCGGCCACGGTTCTACGACGCCCTGCTGAGGGATCACCTGGCCCGCCATCGCCAGATGGCGCTGGTGAGCGGCCCGCGACAGGTGGGGAAAACGACCGCCTGCCGTGCGGTGGCGGATGCTTACCTGAATTGGGATAATATGGATGAACGACGCCTGCTGTTGAAGGGCCCGGCGGAGATAGCGACCGCGGTCGGGCTCGATCGTCTCCGCGCCAGACCGGCGGTGGCGGTGATCGATGAATTGCACAAGCACTCCAAGTGGAAGGGGCTCTTGAAGGGACTCTTCGACACCTATGGTGACCGGGCGAAGTGGATCGTCACCGGCAGTTCCCGGTTGGATGTGTTTCGGCGTGGCGGTGACAGCCTGATGGGAAGGTACCTGCTTTACCGGGTGCACCCGTGGTCCGTCGCCGAGTGCCTGCGGCCGGAGATCACCGAGAAGGCCATCAGCCCTCCCCGTGAGATCGACGAGGACGATTGGCGCGCCCTGGTGGTGCACGGCGGTTTTCCGGAGCCTTTCCTGAAGCGAGACCCTCGGTTCACCAACCGCTGGCGCTCGCTGCGCCACGAACAGCTTTCCAAGGAAGATCTGCGCGATGTGACGCGAGTGCAGGAACTGGGGGCGATCGAGGTCCTGATGCGGGTGCTCGAGGAGCGCAGCGCGCAGCAGTTGGTTTATTCCAATCTGGCCACCGAGATCGGCGTCGCGGTGGACACCATACGTAGGTGGATAGATCTTCTCGGCAGGCTGCACCTGGGTTTTCTCGTCCGGCCTTGGTTTAGAAACGTAACCAAATCCCTGCGGAAGGAGCCCAAGTGGTTCCTGCGGGACTGGTCGGGCATCGCCGATGAAGGGGCAAGGGCGGAAACCTTGGTCGCGTGCCACCTGCTGAAAGCCACCGAGGGGTGGACCGATCTCGGGTTGGGGCACTACGAACTCCGCTACCTCCGGGATAAACTGAAGCGGGAGGTCGACTTTGTCGTCGTGCGGGACGGGAAGCCCTGGTTCCTGGTCGAGGTGAAAAAGGCGGACGCAAACCTGTCACCGGCCCTCGCCCACTTCCAGGCGCAGACTGGTGCCGAACACGCCTTTCAGGTCGTGCTCGATCTTCCCTACGAGGAGGCGAACTGCTTCGCGCACCGGAAGCCCATCGTCGTCCCGGCCAAGACCTTTCTCAGCCAGTTGCTGTGAAAAGTCCCCGCGGGTAGGTGCGTCGCCGCGGGAGCGCGGGGCACGCGCGCGGGAAATTGCCGGTTGAACGTGCGCGCGCGCCTTCTTTGATCACGGTTCGCGGCGCCCGCATCGGGCCGCCTCCAAGCCTCACCACCCGCCGCCACTCTTTCCAACATGCCCAATCCCTGGACCGGAAAAGGAAATCCCTACACCCGCGAGGAGGTGCGCGCGCGCCTCCAGGCCACGCTCGACAAGGGCAAGGCGATCATCGCCGCCGGCGCGGGCACCGGCATCAGCGCCAAATTCATCGAGAAGGGCGGCGCCGACCTCATCATCATCTACAACAGCGGCCGCTTCCGCATGATGGGCCATGGCTCCACCGCCGGCATGATGGCCTACGGCGACGCCAACGCCATCGCGATGGAGATCGGCGAATTCGAGGTGCTGCCCGTCGTGGAGGAAGTCCCGGTGATCTGCGGCGTGCACGCCACCGATCCCCGCCGCCGCATGTGGCACTGGCTCGGCAAGGTGAAGGAAATGGGCTTCTCCGGCGTGAACAATTTCCCCACCCACACCATCGTCGACGGACATTTCCGCGGTGTGCTGGAGGAGACCGGGATGAGCGTGCGCAAGGAGTACGAGATGGTCGCCCTCGCGCGAAGGATGGACCTGTTTTCCATCGTCTACGTCGGCTCGCCCGAGGAGGCCGTCGAGATGGCCAAGGCCGGCGCCGACGCCATCATCGCCCACGTCGGCACGACGGTCGGCGGCAGCATCGGCGTGCGCAGCGCCGTCGTGAGCTGGGACCACACCCTCAAGGTCACGCAGGACATCATCAACGCCGCCACCCAGGTGCGGAAGGACATCTTCTTCCTCGCGCACGGCGGTCCGATCAACACGCCCGAGGACGCCGACCGCGTGATCCGGCAGACCTCGGCCGTCGGCTTCGTCGGCGCCAGCAGCCTCGAGCGCATGGGCGTCGAGGAGTCGCTCACCGGCCTCACCCGCAAGTTCAAGTCCCTCACCGTGCCGCGCCGTTGAACGGTGCGCCGCGGCGGCGGGCGGCGACGCCTCCGCGGCTGTTTTCGATCCTCGCCGCGTATCCGCGTCCACCCCCGCCGCGTCTCGCCCCGCCTCCTCATGAACCCCGCCGACCGCCGCTTCGTGCAGATCGCCGACGCCCTGCGCGAGCCCAACGCCTGGACCAACAACGAGTGGCTGTGCCGCCCCGACCTCGTCGCGGCCGAAAAGCTCCTGCTCGTCCGCGCCAACATGGATCCGATGCATTGCCATCCGTTCCACTATCACCCGCACCGCGAGGAGATCATCCACGTGGTCTACGGTCGCGCCGAGCAATGGGTGGGCCACGAGCGCCGCATCCTCGGCCCGGGAGAGATCGCCCACATCCCGGCCGGAACCGTGCACGCCACGTACAATCCCCACGCGGAGCCGCTCGTGTTCCTCGCCATCCTGTCCCCGGCCAAGCTCCCCGCCGGCCAGTCCGAGGTGCCGGATCCCTGCGACGTTTCCACCCAGGAACCGTGGGCCTCGCTCCGCCGCGGCCTCCCGGCCTGCCGCACCCGCGCCTGAAACTTCCCCGATCCAACGCACCGTAACCCAGGAAAACCCTTCCCCATGAAACGCCTCCTGCTCCTCGCCCTCGCCTTCGCGTCCGCCGCGTTCGCGGCCGAGCCGCCGCTCCGCATCTTCCTGCGCTCGGGCCCCAAGTCGCACGGCCCCGGCGCCCACGACTACCCGCGCTTCAAGGCGGAATGGGTTCCGATGCTGCAGGCGCGCGGCGCCCAGGTCACCGCCGCCGACGCGTTCCCCACGCGCGAGCAGCTCGCCCAGACCGACGTGCTCGTCCTTCACGCCCAGGAGGCCGGTAACATTCCCGCCGCCGAGGACCGCGCCAACCTCATGGAGTTTCTCCAGCGCGGCGGCGGCGTGGTCGCCATCCACGCCGGCATGGTCACGCGCGACCCCGAGTGGTTCAAACCGATCATGGGCGGCACATGGCGGCAGGGCGTCACCAAGTGGCTCGAGGCGCCGATGCACCTTTATTTCACCGACCGCGACCATCCCATCACCACCGGGGCCTCCAATTGGGCGATGAACGACGAGATCTATTACGACCTAGATCTCCTGCCCGAGGCGCGCGTCCTCGCCACCGCCTACACGCCCAAGGCGATCGACACCGGCGGCCGCGGCAACCGCGAGGCCCAGGCCCGCGCCGCCGAGGCCGTCGCCCTCCGCAAGGGCGTCAATATCTACGACATCCAGCCGCAGATGTGGACCTACGAACGCCGCCTCGAGGGCGCCGCGAAGCCCTACCGCGCGTTCGTCTCCATTCCCGGCCACCTCTACGAGAACTTCAACCGCGCCAACTACCGCGCCATCCTCCTCCGCGGCATCGCCTGGGCCGGTCAGCGCGCCAACGTCGACGAGCTTTGCCGCCCCGAGGAACTCGGCGACACACTCCGCTACCCGGCCGACGGTCCGACGCATCCGTCCAAGGCCGCCGCCAAGATCGAGGTCCACCCCGAGTTCAACCTGTCCCTCGTCGCCGCCGAGCCGCTGGTGAACAAGGTCATGAACATGGACTGGGACGAGCGCGGTCGCTTGTGGGTCGCCGAAACCCCCGAGTATCCCAACGGCCGCCGCGTGCCCAACGCCGAGCCGTGGAAGGACAGCGGTTACCTGCGCGGCGCCCGCGCCGAGCGCGAGCCCGAGGATCGCATCTCCATTCTCACCGACACCGACGGTGACGGC
>JBEGJD010000646.1:0-3000 GCA_041184765.1 Verrucomicrobiota bacterium
TCGGTTACGGCGATCTCAAGAAGGCTCTGTTCGAGCATTACTGGAACACCTTCAGCGCGGCACGTGCGCGGCGGGCGGAGCTCGCGGCCAATCTCGACCACGTCAACGCGGTGCTGCGCGATGGCGCCGCGCGCGCGCGGGCGGTGGCCGACGGCGTGCTCGCCCGGGTGCGCCGCGCCAGCGGGCTCCGGTAGCGTTTTCCCTTTTCCGCGCCGCCATGACCCCCGAGGAATTCCGCCGGCGCGGGCATGAACTGGTTGATTTGATCGCGGATTACCGCGCGGGCATCGCGGCACGCCCGGTGCGCCCGCCCACTCGCCCGGGCGAGATCAAGCAGAGCCTGCCGGCGCTCCCGCCCGAGCATCCGGAGTCTTTCGACGACGTGCTGCGCGATGTGCGCGAGGTGATTTTGCCCGGTCTCACACATTGGCAGCATCCGTCGTTCTTCGGCTACTTTCCGGCCAACGCCGAGCTGTCCTCGGTGCTGGGCGACCAGCTCAGCACGGGTCTCGGAGTGATCGGCCTCGCGTGGCAGTCGGGTCCGGCGCTTACGGAGCTCGAGGAGGTGGTGACCGGCTGGCTGCGTCGGATGGTCGGCCTCTCCGACGGTTGGAGTGGCGTCATCCAGGACACGGCGTCGACGTCGTCGCTGGTCGCGTTGCTGTGCGCCCGGGAAAAGGCGAGCGGGTTCGCGTCCGCGCGCGGCGGACTGCAGGGGACGCCGGCACCGTTGGCGGTTTATTACTCGGCTCAGGCCCACAGTTCGGTGGAGAAGGCCGCGCTGCTGGCCGGTTTCGGACGTGCCAATCTGCGGGCGGTGGCGACCGATGCTTCCCACTCGCTTGATCCCGAGGCGCTCTCGGTGGCGATCGCGGAGGATCGGGCCCGCGGCGTCGTGCCGGCGGCGATCGTGGCGACGACCGGCACGACGGCCTCGACTGCGCTGGATCCGGTCGCGGCGATCGCGGCGATCGCGCGGCGCGAGGGAATCTGGCTGCATGTCGACGCGGCGATGGCGGGCTCGGCGATGATCCTGCCGGAATGCCGCTGGATGTGGGAGGGAGTCGAGGGGGCTGACTCGGTGGTGCTGAACGCGCACAAGTGGCTCGGCGCCGTCTTCGATTGTTCGGTCTATTACGTGCGCGATCCGGATCTCCTCGTGCGGGTGATGAACACCAGCCCCAGCTACCTGCGGAGCAACGTCGACGGTGAGGTGCGCAATTACCGGGATTGGGGCATCCCGCTCGGGCGGCGCTTCCGCGCGCTCAAATTGTGGTTCCTCATCCGCGAGCAAGGTGTCGCGGGACTCGCCGCGCGTTTGCGGCGTGATCTGGCGAACGCCCGCTGGCTCGAGACGAAAGTGAAGGCGGCGAAGGCGGACGGCTGGCGGGTCGTCGCGCCGGTTCCCCTGCAGACGGTTTGTGTGCGCCACGAGCCCGCGGGCTTACGGGCCGAGGCGCTGGACGCCCACACGCTCGCGTGGGTGGAGCGGATCAACGCCTCTGGATCGGCCTATCTCACGCCCGCGAAACTCGACGGGCGTTGGATGGCGCGGGTTTCCATCGGCGGTCTTTTGACCGACCGCGCCGAGGTCGCCGCGCTGTGGGCGCGGATACGGGACGAGGCGGGCGGGCTCAGCCCTTGACGTCGTAGCAGTGGATCAGCTCCTGGTCGCGCAGGAAGAGGCGGCCATCGAGCACCACGGGGTGAACCCAGATCTTGCCCTGCGGTTTCCGCTTCTCGGTCTGCGGGGAAAGCGTGAAGCGGCCCTTTTCCTTCCAGCCGGCCGGGGAGGCCTCGATAAGAACCACGGTGCCCTTCTGTTCCTCGATGCACACGAGGTGGCCGGCGACGTAGGTGCAGGCGCCCTTGCCGAGCGAGCGGTCCTGCCAGAGCGACTCGCCGGTCTTCCAATCCTGGCAGGTCCAGCCACCGCGGTCGGAATGCCCGTAGAGCTTACCGTCGACGAGGATGACGCCGCCGTGATGGTTCACCATCTTGTTGCTCTCGTGGGTCATCGCGGGCTCAGCGCCGCCGAGTTTGAACTGGCGGCTGCCGGCGTTGTATCCGGCCGTCACATACACGAGGCCGTCCTGATGAATCGGCGTGGGGATGACGGCTGTGCGGCCGGGGAAGTCGGTTTGCCAAAGTAGGTCGCCAGTCTCGGCTTTCACGCCGAAGAGACGCTTGGTGACGAGCTGCACGTACTGGCGCTGGCCGTCGTGGGTGACCACGAGGGGAGACGAGTACTGCGCGACGTCCTCGACGCCCTTGGACCGCCAGAGGACCTTGCCGGTGCGGCGGTCGAGGGCCGCGAGCGTTCCCTTGGAACCACCCGGGGTGCAGACCACGCGGTCACCGTCGACCAGCACGGACTCGGTGAATCCCCAGCTCTGGATCTTGCCGCCGAGGTCTTTCACGAAATCGACGCTCCAGACCAGCTTACCGCCGTTGAGCTCGAGGCAAACCAGCCGGCCGTTGCCGGAGACCGCATAAATGTTCTCTCCGGCCACGGTTGGCGTGCAACGCGGACCGTTGCCCCAATTGTTCTCGTAGACGCGGTCGTCGACGCGGGACGACCACAGCTTCTTCCCCGTCGCGACATCGACGCAGACCACGTGCTCGCCGTCGTCCATTGCGCCCATCGTGTAGAGGCGGCCGGCGACGATCGAGAAGCCGGAATAGCCGAGCCCGGCCTCCTTGGAGATCCAGTGTTGCTTGGGGCCGCCGGCCGGCCAGGGCGCGAGGATCGACTTGTCGGGTGAATGATCGTTGCGATCGGGGCCGCGCCATTGCGGCCAGTCGGCGGCGAGCGCGGACGCGGCCAAGACCAAGCCGAGGAACGAAACGGTGAGCGGGGATTTCTTCATGGAGTGTTCGGGGTGCGGGAAGAAGACGGGCCGCGAGGGAAAAGGCAAACGTGACCGCGCCGGCCCGGACGATGGAGAGGGAACCACGAAGCACACCAAAGGCGCGAAACGGGGCAAGGTGGCCCACGGA
>JBEGJD010000647.1:0-7510 GCA_041184765.1 Verrucomicrobiota bacterium
CTCGCGGTGCTGCCCCACCTCGGCGTGATTCTGGTGGCGTTCTCGCAGGACTGGTACGGCTCCGTGCTGCCGCAGCGGTACACGTTGGAGAACTTCGAACTCGCGCTGGGCCACAACCTCACGGTGCCGGCCATCGCCAACAGCCTCCGCTTCGCGAGCATCTCCACCATCGTCGACCTCGTGCTCGGCGTGGCGATCGCCTACGTCGTCGTGCGCAGCCGCATCCGTGGCCGGCAGATCCTCGACTTCCTCGCGATGATGCCGCTCGCGGTACCGGGCCTCGTGCTGGCGTTCGGCTATCTCGCGATGGCGCAGGACGGCCGCCTCTTCGGCTTCCTCAACCCCACGCGTGACCCCACGGTGCTGCTTATCATCGCCTACTCCGTGCGACGCCTGCCCTATGTGGTGCGCTCGGCCGCCGCCGGTTTCCAGCAGACGAGCGAGACCCTCGAGGAGGCCGGGCAAAACCTCGGCGCGCCACCGCTCAAGGTGCTTTTCCGCATCACGCTGCCCCTCATCACCGCCAACCTCATCGCCGGCGGCCTGCTGGCCTTCGCATTCGCGATGCTCGAGGTCAGCGATTCGCTCATCCTCGCGCAGAAACAGGCCTATTATCCGATCACCAAGGCCATCCTGGAGCTCTTCCAGCTCCTCGGCGACGGCAAGTTCATCGCCAGCGCGCTCGGCGTCTGGGCCATGGCCTTCCTCGGCGTCACCATCGCCGGCCTGAGCATCCTCCTCGGCAAGAAACTCGGCGCGATCTTCCGGGTCTGAGCGGGAAGTCGCGCCGGACCGCCGCGATCAACCCGCGACGAGCGCGCGGTGACGCGCAAAGACGCCGCGCAGGGAGAGGCTGAGATCGTCCTGCAGCGACTGGAGTTCGCGGTAGCGGGAGTGCCTCGTGCGGTCCGGCAGACAACGCGTGGCCTCGTTGAGCGCCACGACCCCTTTCGTGAAGTCACTGATGCGCGCCGACGAACGCCCCTCGCGCCGAGCCACGCACCACGCGGCCTGCAGCGCGCCGCCGAGCGCCGCGCCCTCGTCCTCCATCATGCCTACCACCGGCACGCCGAATACGTCCGCCATGATCTGACGCCAAACCGCCGAGCGCGCCCCGCCGCCGGTCACGCGGATCTCCTTCGCCTTAACACCGAGCGCCGCCAGCCGGCGGAGACCGTAATTCATCCCAAGAGTGACTCCCTCCATGGCCGCCCGCGCGATAGCTCCTCGGCGGAACGAGCCGCCATTGAGCCCCAACAGGACGCCCGAGCCGTCCGGCACGTTCGGGGTGCGTTCCCCCGCGAGATAAGGGAGGAGAACCAGCCCCGCGGCTCCAGCCGGGGCCGCCGCGACCTCCGTTTCGAGGGCGGCGTGGTCGAGCCCGAACAACTCGCGCACCTGCTCGGTCACGGTCGTGACGTTCATCGTGCAGAGCAACGGCAGCCAACCGCCCGTCGAAGAGCAGAACGCGGCGATCTCGCCCTGCGGATCGACCACCGGCTTGGCCGCGTGGGCATAGATCGTGCCACTCGTGCCGAAGCTCGCGGAAACGACACCCGGGGTGACGTTCCCCGTGCCGATCGCGCCCATCATGTTGTCGCCGCCACCGGCCGACACCACGACCTCCGGCGAAAGCCCGTAGTGGCGGGCCAGTTCCGGCCGCAAGGTGCCTGCCGCCGCATCCGACCCGCTCAGTGGCGGCAGCCAATCGGCGAGGTTGCGATCAATCGCCGCGATCGCGGCCGCCGACCACTTGCGGGCGCGCACGTCCATCAAGGCGGAGCCCGAGGCGTCGCCGTACTCCATGAAGTACGAGCCGGTGAGATGGAAATTAAGGTAGTCGTGCGGGAGCAGGATGTGACGGAGCCGGCGGTAATTCGCGGGCTCGTGGCGCCTCAACCAGAGGATCTTCGGCGCCGTGAAACCGGGCAGGATCAGATTCCCCGTCTTGCGCAGCGCCGCCTTGGGTCCGCCCAGCCGCCGCGTGATAAGGGCGCACTCGGCGGTCGTGCTGGTATCGCACCACAGCTTCGCCGGCCGGATGACCTCGCCCGCGGCGTCGAGCGGCACGAACCCATGCTGCTGCCCGGAGACGCCGATGCCGCGTACACGCGCGCGATCAACCTTGGCCGCGACAGCCGTGATCACCGTGTCGAGCGCCTCGACCCACTCGCGCGGGTGCTGCTCCATGTGGCCGACCGGCAATCCGCCGATCAAGCGGTGCGGGGCTCGCGCCTCGGCAACCACCCGTCGGGAATCCAGGTCGAGGACGACCGCCTTGACGCTTTGGGTGCCGGAATCGATGCCGATGAAGAGGGACATGGAGGAAGTTCGCGCCATCGCGCCAAATCCTCCCCGGCGGGGCAAGCCGTACTTCCCCGCCGCAGCCCGTCCGAGCCGGACCGGCCGGGTCACTCGTTCCGCGTATTATTTTCCTTCACCGTCGTGAGGAACTCGACGGGTGCAAAATCATCGGTGAGCACGCGGGCGCGCTTCACCCGCGCGGTCGGGAACGGCATCACCTCGCCCTTGATCTGCGCAAGGTCGAGCCGGCCGGCGAAGACCGGCTTCGCGAGCGACGCGGGATCGGGCCACTTCGACGGATCCGTGATCGACGGAGTCGAGTACTTCACCGCAAGCGCGATGACGTTGCCGCGGCCGTCGACCCCCAACAGCACGACCTGCGGGAAGACCGCCTGGATCGTGCGAAGGTCGGAGTAGAACAGTTCGGTCGTCGCGTGCAGATTGCTGACGAACACCCCGCGGTCGGTGAGGCGTGCGGCGCACTCGCGGTAAAACTCCTCGGTCTTGAGGTGCGGCGGCACCGAGTCGCCCCGGAACGCGTCGAGGACGATCCAATCCCAGCGCTCGCGGTCGCGTTTGATGAACATGCGGCCGTCCATGATGGTGACGGGCGTGTTGGCGGTGGGCGTGAACTTCATCCGCGAGCGGCAGAGCTCGTTGACCATCGGGTCGAGTTCGACCGTGTGGAGCAGTGTTTCGGGATAGGCCGCCGAGAAGAGACGGTGGAAACCCGCGCCGCCGAGCCCCACCATGAGGACCCGCTTGGGGTTGGGCTCAATGAAGAGCGCGCCGTAGAGCGAGCGCGTGTATGCGACGACGAGCTTGAGCGGGTCGGAAAGGTCGACGGCCGACTCCAGCGTGTCGGCCCCGCGATACCGCGCCCGCAGCTCCACAATGTCGCCGGAGCGCTGGAGGGTGATGCTATTGTAGGCGGTGTCGAAGCGCTCGACGGAATCCTGCGCGGAGACGGCGCCCGCGGCGAGCAACGCGCCGGCGGCGGAAAGCAGGGGGCGGAAGAAGGAGTTCATTCGGCGGGAGCGGCGCGGAGGAGACGGAGCAGGATCGCGAGGCTGACCACGGCGACCGCGAGCCAAAGCTGCAGCAGCGTGGAGACGCGGAGATTGGGAATCAGCACGAAGGCGGTGAGCATCACGCCCGCGATGTTACCGAGGGTGCTCACGCCGTAGACGACCCCGGAAGCCTTGCCGGGCGGCGTGCCGCGGGAGGCGAGGTATTGCACGCATTGCGGGCCGAACGTGGAGAGCGCGGTGACCGGCAGGAAAAAAATGCCCAAGCAGGAGACCGCGATCGCCACGCTGACGTCCGTGAAAGTGGTCTCGATCACCGAAAGGAGCGTGCGTCCGAAAACGGCCACTACCGCCAATGTGACAACGGCGACCAGCGCACCGATACCCGCCGCCTTCCGCCGGGAGGCCGCAGGCAGATTGCTGATCGAACCGCCGATGATGGATCCGGCCGAGAACGCCGCGAGGAACGTCGAGATCAGCCAAGCCCAGACGACGATGGAGGATCCGAAATGGGGGTTCAGGAGCCGGGAGGCCAGCAGCTGGAAGCCCATGCTGAGGATACCGAGAACAACGACGACGGCGTGGAAAGCGAAGAGGGTCACGGTGGGGTCACGGAAGCTGCGTGGCGGCCGCGGCGATGTCACCATGAAATCTCCCCGGCTTCATCGCCGAGCCGGCCCCTTGCGCAACGATTACAAAACCGTAGCCTCCTCTCCATGAAACGCATCGCCGCCCTGCTCTGCTTCCTCGGCCTCATCTGCAACCTGATCGCCGCCGGCAAGGACGAGTTTCCCGCCATCAGCCACGCGGACCTCACCGCCGCGATGACCGCGAAAAAGGTCACGCTGATCGACGTGAACGGCACCGCCTCCTACCGCAACGGTCGCATCCCGGGCGCGATCGATTATGCAACGCTGCGCGGCGACCTCGCCGCGGCGTTACCTAAGGACAAAGACGCGCTGGTCGTGGCCTACTGCGGCAACGAGAAGTGTCAGGCCTACCGCACCGCCGCCAAGGCGGTCGCCGCTTTGGGTTACACCAACGTTAAGCACTACTCCCCGGGCATCGCCGGCTGGCGGGCGTCCGGCGCCGCGGTCGAAAAGGGCGCGCCGTAACCCGACACCGCTGCATCACGCCGGGGAGCGCGGGAAAAACTGCTCCGACGGTATCACCTCAACGACTCCGCGGGGGACGCCGCGACCCCATCGCATGCTATTTATCAGGCGAAGAAGATGGGAGGGGGCCTCCACGCGCCGAATCACCACTTCCCCTTCCCGGGTTCCGTCAACCTGAGCTCCTGATTTCCGGATTCAACCACCTCCGTCCTCCGTTTCCTCCGTTCGCTCCTGTTCACCGGCTCGCGCTGTTCCAAATTCCGATCTGGCCGCCGGCCGCCAGACCTCAAGAGATCGCCGGATGACTCCGCGGCCGGAAGCGCTTCACGCGATTGGCGTCGGCGACCACTTGAAGACGCAGGCGGTCAGCGGGGCCAGCGTCACCCGGATCGATTGCGCGAGGCCGTCCCAGGGGCGTTCCTCGGTCGCGCGTCCGCCGTCGTTGCCGACGCCGGTGCCGCCGTAGTAGGCGCTGTTGGTATTGATGACCTCGCGCCAGAAACCCGCGCGGGGCACACCCACGCGATGGTCGCGTTGGGCGCCCCCGAAATGGCAGACGACCGCGTACAACGTGCCCTCGGCCTCGTCACAGCGCACATAGGCGATCACGTTGGCGTCGGCATCCTGGCAACTCAGCCACCGGAACCCGCGCGGGTTGAAATCGTGCCGCGAAAGAGCCGGATCCGATACGTAGAGCCGGTTGAGGTCGCGAACGAGCAGCCGCAAACCCTCGTGGTCGGGATACTGGCACAGATGCCAGTCGAGGCTGCCGGCGTGGGACCACTCGCGCGACTGGCCGAACTCGCTCCCCATGAAGAGCAGCTTCTTGCCGGGCCACATCCAGGTGTGCGCGTAAAGCGCCCGGAGGTTGGCGGCCTTCTCCGGGATGTGCCACGCGCCCATCTTGTAGAGCATCGAGGCCTTCCCGTGCACGACCTCGTCGTGCGAGTACACGGTCACGAAGTTCTCCGAATACTGGTAAAGCATCCCGAACGTGAGGTCGGAATGGTGGTGGCGCCGGTGGACGGGCTCCTTGCTGAAGTAGCGCAGGGTGTCGTTCATCAGCCCCATGTTCCACTTGTAGTCGAAGCCCAGCCCACCCTCGGAGGTCGGACGGCTGACCCCCGCGAAGGAAGTGCTCTCCTCGGCGATCATTACCGTCCCGGGATGGTAATGGTGCACGAGGTCGTTCACGCGGCGCAGGAAATCGATCGCCTCGAGGTTTTCACGGCCACCGTGGCGGTTCGGCACCCACTGGCCCTCGGGCCGTGAGTAATCGAGGTAAAGCATCGAAGCCACGGCATCGACCCGCAGGCCGTCGAGGTGGTAGCGCTCAAGCCACGCCAGGGCGTTCGCCACGAGGAAGCACCGGACCTCGTTGCGCCCGTAATTGAAGATCAGCGTGCCCCAATCCATGTGCGCGCCCTGACGCGGATCAGCGTGCTCGTAGAGGTGTGTGCCGTCGAACTCCGCCAGCGCGAACGCGTCCCGCGGGAAGTGCGCGGGCACCCAGTCGAGGATCACGCCGATGCCGCGCGAGTGCAGGTGGTCGACGAACCACGCGAAGTCCTCCGGCGTGCCGTAGCGGTGCGTCGGCGCATAAAAGCCCGTGACCTGGTAACCCCACGAGCCGTCGAACGGATGCTCCGCCAGCGGCATCACCTCGACGTGCGTGAAGCCCATCTCGAGCACGTGGTCCGCCAGTTGCGGCGCGATCTCCCGGTAGGTGAGCGGCCGATCGCCATCCTCCGGCACGCGGCGCCACGAACCGAGGTGCACCTCGTAGATCGACATCGGCCGGTCAAGCCGGCCGGCCTCCTCGCGGCGGCGTTTCATCCACGCGTCGTCCGTCCAGCGGAACGTCGCCGGGTTGCACACGATCGAGGCGTTGTTGGGCGGCCCCTCGAAGTACGTGCCGTAAGGATCGGTCTTCAGCCGCAAATGACCACGCACGTCCCGGATCTCGAACTTGTACAGCTCACCCTCCCCTAGCCCCGGCACAAACAGCTCCCACACACCGGACGAGCCGAGGGGGCGCATCGGATGGTAGCGTCCATCCCAGTGATTGAAGTTGCCGACGAGCGAGACGCGCATGGCCGCCGGCGCCCAGACCGCGAACGAAACGCCCTGCACCCCGCCGAGGTCGCGCACGTGCGCTCCGAGTTTCTCGTACACCCGGTGCTCGTTGCCCTCGTTGAAGAGATAAAGGTCCTGCTCGCCCAGGGTCGGCAGGAAACAGTACGGGTCGAAAAATTGCCGGATCTCGCCGTTGGCCCGCGTGGCGCGCAGCTGATAACGAAAGACGCTCTCCCGGCCCGGGATGAAAACCTCGAAGAGCCCCGCCTCCGCCACGCGCTCCATCGGGCCCCCCTGCGGCGGCGAAGACTCCAGATCAACAACCTCGCAAGCCGTCACGTCGCGGAGGAAGGCACGCGCCACCACGCCTTTCACCTTCCGGCGCGTCACCGGGTGCATACCGAGGATCGCGTGCGGGGACGCATGACGCGCTTCCAGCAACAGGTGTAGGTCGGCTTTCGAGAGGATCACGATGCGGTCTCCAGACGAGCACGGTGCGGCCGCGCACGGACGGCGTCTAGCCCGCATTCGCGGGCGGACCCGCGTAAACCCGTCGGGGAAACCCTCACCTGCTCTGCAGGTGGTGCTTGTTCAGCCCGGCTTTGCGGCAGGCATCCCAAACAAAGGTCAGGCGCTCCAGCGTGGCCTTCTCGTCGGACCGGATGAGCACAGGGATGTCTTTGTCGACGTTCTTCACCTGCGCGAGCACGCCGGGCAGCTCCGCGTCGCTCACAGGCTTGCCGTTGAACGTGATCGCTCCGTCTTTCGCGATGCCGATCGTGACGCTGCCGCGGAACTCGTTTTTCCCCGCGGTCTCCACCTTGGGCAGCGTGATATTAAGCGTCGCGGCCGACTTGAACTGCATCGAGACGAACGCAAAGAAGATCAGCATCACGAGCACGTCGATCAGCGGCACGAGGTTCATCTCGGGCCGCTTGCGTCGCTTGTGGGCGAGCAGGCTCATTGCGCGCCGGGCTTCCGCTGCAG
>JBEGJD010000648.1:0-3887 GCA_041184765.1 Verrucomicrobiota bacterium
CCGGGCGCGGAGCCAGGTCGGCTTGCGCGTGGTCGGCGTCGGATCTTGCATGGAGCAAACGCACACGAAGCCCACCCCGGCGCAAGCGGGTTTTCCGCCGGCGCCCTTCCGGATCAACGGGTGGCGGTGATGCCGGGCAATCCCCGCCAGAAAGCGTCGGCGAGCAGGCCTTTCACTTTCGCGGCCTCCGGCGCGCGGCCAAGTTCGGCCGCGACGGACGTGACGGTCCCCTGCGCCGATGGGATGCCGCACGGCACGATGCCGCTGAACGGCGTGAGGTCGGGGTCTAGGTTAAGGGCGAAGCCGTGGTACGTGACCCAGCGGCGGGCGGCGACGCCGATGGCGGCGATCTTGCGCGGGCCGATCCAGATACCGGTGAGTCCTTCGCGGCGGGAGCCGGCCAGGCCGAGTTCCGCGAGGGCGTCGATCACGACCTGCTCCAGGAAACGCAGGTAAGCGTGCAGGTCGCGGCTTTGGGCGAGAGAGACGATCGGGTAGCCGACGATCTGCCCCGGGCCGTGATAGGTGATGTCGCCGCCGCGCCCGGTCTGCTCCAGGCCGATGCCCCGGCGCGCGCGTTCGGCTTCGTCCCACAGCAAGTGCGCCGCGGCGCCGGCGCGTAGCCCGAGGGTGTAGACCGGCTCGTGTTCGGTGAACACGAGAGAGTCGCCCGCTTTGCCCGAGAGACGATCGTCCACCAACGCCAGTTGGCGCGCGGTGGCGTCGGCATGCCGGGTGCGACCCCAGTCGATGAAGGATGGCGTGGACGGATACATCCCGGCTCAGGCGTTGGTGAACGCCCACGCGGCGCCGGTGGCGGCGGTGGCCCCGAGGACCAGTGTGATGCGCCGGCGGAGACCCTTTGAACCGAGCGCTATGGCTAGACCGGCCTTAAGGAGCGTGTTGGCGATCGCGGCTACGGTGACGGCGACCGCGGCGGCGGCGACCGGGGTCTCGCCGCCCTCGCGCGCGAGCGAGAGGGAGATCGCGTCGAGGTCGGTGAGACCGGAGACGAAGCTCAGCGGCAGCATACCCTCCGTCCAACCTTGGGCGCGGAAAACACGGACCAGGAAAGCGATCACGGCGTAGAGGCCGGCGAACTTCATCGCGGTGAAGAGCCCCAGCGGGTTGCCGAGCGTCGGGGTGTCACCTGGCTGGTGGACGGGCCGGCGGCGGAACCAGACCCAGGCGATAAACCCGAGCCCGGGCAGGGCCATCAAAGCGAAAGGTGCGAGCAACTCGCGGGCGAGGCTGGGCCTGATGATGCCGACCGCGAGCAGGACTCGCGGGAGCATGATCGTGCAGGCCGCGACGACGGCCAGGGCGTAGTGCTCGGAAAGCGCGGGTGATTCCCGGCTGCGGCGGCTGAAGGCGAGCGTGCAGGCCGTGCTGGAAGCGAGCCCGCCGAAAATGCCGGTGAGCAGGATGCCCGCGCGGGCTCCCAGGATGCGGATCGCGACGTAGCCGGCGAAGCCGAGGCCGGAGATGATCACGACCATCAGCCACGTGGAGTAGGGGTTGAAGGCGCCGAGCGGACCGAGCGACTGATTCGGCACGAGCGGCAGGATGACACCGGTGATGGCGACGAATTGCAGCGTGCCGCGGATATCGGCCGTGGTGAGCTCGCGGGCCCACGAGTGAATCGGCTTCTTGGAGCCGAGGATCACCATGGTGAGTGCGGCGACCAGCACGGCGGCGCGCGTTTCGTTCCAAGCGACGAGCGCGCCGCAGAGCAGCGTGAGCAGCGCCTCGGCGAACGACGTGCTCCCGGGCGGAGTTCTTCCTGGAGCGCGCGGGAACGGAAGGATCAGGTGCGCTGCGACGCCGAGCATCGCGACGATGAGCACGTAGGGCTCCTCCCGGCCTCCGGTGAAACCCGCGACACATCCGAGCACGGCCCAGAGCGCGTGGGTGCGCAGGCCCGCGAACTCCGTGGTTTCACGCTCGCGCTGGTCGCCCCATTGGCGGATGAGGCCAATGAGAGCGCCTAGGCAGGCGCTGACGACGATAGGTGTGAGGAGCTCCGGCATCGGCGTTCAGGCTTTGTCCCCGAACAGGTGCGCGACCCGACCGACGTGGCAAGCGGCCCGCCGTCCGTGAGCGCTCAGGGCGCGGGCAGCTGGCCGCGCTGGTAGCCTTTGCCGAGGAGCTGGCCGAGATTGTAACGTTTGCCCGAGATCTCGATCGCCACGTTTTCCGCCGCGCTGGCCTCGATGAAGAGCGCGCCGGGACGCGGGATGGTCTTGGTCTCCCCGGTGGAGAGCATGCCGCTGAACAGGATTTCCCCCTCGGACTCGTCGGCGTTCTTTTTCCGGATCGTCACTTGGACGGGATTTTCCGCGACCAGTCCCAGCATGGGCGCTTTGGCGGGAGGGTTGGCGGCCGCAGGCGGGGGAGTGGCGGGAGTTGGTTTTGAACCCGGGATCAGGGATTTGATGATGAGCAGCAGTACAAGCGCTCCCACGGCTGCGGCGCCCCATTTGGCGTAGCGGAAAATCACCGCCGGGTCGGGGCCGGTCGGCAGCGAGCTGCCGCTGCGGGAGCGGGACGGCGAAGGGCGCGGAGGCGGAGCGGCCGAGGTGGCCTCCTCGGCGGGGGCGGGCGCGGTCTCGTCCGAAGCCGAAGTGGACGTGGAGACCTCGAGCCGTCCGTAAATCTCTCGGTTGTGGCGCGGGCGTGCCTCGGGTTTGGCCAAGGCGGAGTAGTCTTGGAGGATGCGATCGGCCGGGAGTTTCAGGAAGGCCGCGTACGAGCGGAGGAACCCGCGGGTGTAGATCTCCGTCAGCCCGATATCGAACTGGTTACCCTCGAACTTCTGCAAATAGTCGCCGCGGATCTTCGTCGCCTCAGCGGCCTCGCGGAGGGTGAGCCCCTTCTTCTTGCGCGCTTCCTCGAGCCGTTCGCCGATGGTCTGCATGGAGGTTGGTTAGGGGGTTGGTGGCGAAAGGAAAAGGCCGAACTTGGCGCGCCGAGCAGGACTCACATCGAGTCGAGGTCGACAAGGATCTCGCGTGGGCTGGAGCCGTTTTCCGGCCCGACGATACCCTTTTCCTCCATGATTTCCATGATGCGGGCGGCACGGTTGTAACCGATGCGCAGCTTGCGCTGGATCATCGAGGTGCTGGCGCGCTTGGTGGCCCGCAGTACCTCGAGCGCCTCCTGGTACAACTCGCTGTCGTCGCCCAGGTCCCCGTCCTCGCCTTCGCCGCCTTCGTCGTTGTCCTCGCGGGCGACGCGGTCGATCTGCTGCTGCACCGACTGGGCGTACTGCGGCGGGCCGTTGCGCTTGAGGAACTCCACCATCTCCTGGACCTCCTCGTCGGAGACGAACGCGCCTTGGGCGCGGACGAGCCGCGACGAGCCGGGCGGGGAAAACAGCATGTCACCACGGCCGATGAGCGTGTCGGCGCCCTTGGTGTCGAGGATGGTGCGGGAGTCGACCTGGGAGGCCACCTGGAAGGCGATACGCGAGGGCAGGTTGGCCTTGATGACGCCGGTGATGACGTTCACGGACGGCCGTTGCGTGGCGATGATGAGGTGGATGCCGGCGGCGCGGGCGAGCTGGGCGAGGCGGGCGATGTTGGTCTCGATCTCGGCGGGCGCGACCATCATGAGGTCGGCGAGCTCGTCGATGATGGCGACGATGTAGGGCAGGCGCTCCGGAATCTCGACGCCGTCGAGCGGATCCAGGCCGGCGAGGTTGGGCTGGGGCTCGGGCGCGGGCGGCTCCTCGGTACGTCCCGCCTTCTTGCGGTTGTTGAAGCCGACGATGTTGCGGACGTTGACCTTCGCGAAGATCTGGTAGCGCTGCTCCATTTCGCCCAGGAGCCACTTGAGCGCGGCGGGTACCTTCTTGGGCTCGGTGACCACCGGGATGAGCATGTGGG
>JBEGJD010000649.1:0-2519 GCA_041184765.1 Verrucomicrobiota bacterium
CCCCCGCAAGCACCGGTCCCGTCAAATTTCCCTACCCCATCCCCGCCATGCGCACCGCCCCTTCCTCCCCGGCCGTCCGTGTCTCCACCCAGCGTGCGGTGTCGCGCCGCCAGTTCCTGCGCGGATCGGGCGTGGCGATGTCGCTGCCGTTCCTCGACTCGATGCTGCCGGCCTTCGCGCGGGCGGACACTGCGGCGAAGGGCAAGGCCAAGCCGCGGCGCATGCTGGCGGTGTGCAACAACCTCGGCCTGCTGCCTGACCAGTTTTTTCCAAAGGATACGGGTCGCGGCTATGCGCTCTCGCCCTACCTTGAAACCCTGCGCGCGCATCGCGACGACTTCTCCGTTTTCAGCGGCGTCTGGCATCCCGACGTGGATGGCGGGCATCCGGCCGACATCTGTTTCCTGACCGCGGCGCCGCATCCCGGCAGCGGCGGCTTCCGCAACACGATCTCACTCGACCAGTACATCGCCGAACGGATCGGCCATGAGACGCGTTTCCCCTCGCTCACGCTCGGCGTGAACGTGCAGCAAGGCACGCGTAGCCTCTCGTGGACGGCCTCGGGCGTGCTGATCCCCTGCGAGGAGAAGGCGTCGGATGTTTTCCGGCGTCTCTTTGTGCAAGGCTCGCCGGCGGAGGTGGAGTCGCAGCTGCGCAAGCTGGCGCAGGGCCGCAGCATCCTCGACGCGGTCGGCGGGCAGGCGCGTGATCTGCAACGCAGCGTGGGCGCGCGGGACCGCGACCGCCTCGACCAGTATTTCACCAGCGTGCGCGAGTTGGAGCAGCGCCTGCAGGCGGCGCGGGAGTGGGAGACGCGCCCGAAGCCCCGCGTGAGCGCCCCGGTGCCCCTCGATCCCGCCAGCCCGAAGGCGTACATGGACAAGGTGAAGCTCATGTACGACATGGCGAAGCTCGCGTTCCAGACCGACTCGACGCGTTCGATCTCGCTCCTGCTCGACAGCGTGAACTCGCCCACGATCGACCTCGATCACGACGTGAAGATCACCGACGGCTACCACAACCTCTCCCACCACGGACGCTCGGAGGCGAAGATCGCGCAGCTGAACGCGATCGACCAGTGGCACATGCGTTTGCTCGCCGATCTTTTCAACGATCTGAAGTCCGTGCGCGAGGACGGCGAGACGTTGTTCGACCGCACGATGGTCCTGTACGGCTCCAACCTCGGCAACGCCAACACCCACGTGACGACGAACCTGCCGACGCTCCTCGCCGGTGGCGGGTTCCGCCACGGGCAGCACCTGGCGTTCGACCGCGTCCATAATTACCCCCTGCCGAACCTGTTCGTCTCGATGCTCCAGCGGATGGGCATCGAGGCCGATAAATTCGCGACCTCGACGGGTACGATGCGGGGGTTGGAAATCGCCTGACGGAGGCGTCAGTCCGGCTGCCAAAAATGGTGGCGGCGACTTGCGGGAAAGCGCGGATTGACCTTCGTGGCGGTGCTGCGTTGCGGCTTCCGGACGTTCCAGAGGTCGCAAGTAAAACCCTGCACCGACCATGACCCTCACCTCCCCCTCCCGGGAAGGTGGCGCGCTGCGCCGCGTCGCCCTCCTCCTGATGTTCCTCGGCTTTGCTTGCGGTCTTCGCGCGCAAACCACCGGTTCCATCCAAGGCCGGATCTTCAATCCGGCGAAGAGCGAGTACGTGCGTGACGCCGAGGTGCGGCTCGACGGAACCAACCAGGTAACGTACTCGGAGAACGACGGCTCCTTCTCGTTCTCCGGCGTGGCCGCCGGCCCCGCCTCGATCACCGTCAACTACACCGGCTACAACACAGTGAAGGAGTCCTTCACCGTCGTCGCGGGACAGACCGCGGTGCGCGAGATCAACCTCACCAGCACGGCGGCGGCGCCGACGGCCCCCGCCGGAGGCACCGTGCAGCTGCAGGCTTTCACCGTATCCAGCGAGCGCGAGGGCAACGCCAAGGCCATCATGGCGCAGCGCCGTTCGATGAGCATCACGACGTCCGTCGCGTCCGACATCTTCGGCGACGTCACCGACGGCAACGTGGGCGAGTTCCTGAAGTACCTGCCCGGGGTGGACCTTGATTACGTGGAGTCGGAGGCCCGCGGTCCTCGCCTCGGCGGCATGGACTCGCAGTACGTGGGCGTTTCGTTCGACGGTGTACGTTCGGCCAGCGCCGACGCCAACCGCGGCGGGGGAACCAGTTCCCGCGCGACCTCGTTCGAGGGCTTCTCGATCACCGCCATCGAGTCGATCGAGATCAACCGCACCACGGCGCCGGATTCCGACGCCGACAGTCCGGCGGGCACGATCAACATGCGCACCAAGCGCGCGTTCGACCGGAAGGGCCGCACGTTGGCGTACAACACGAGCCTGAATTTCAACGCCGAGGAGTTCACCTGGAAGAAGACGGCCGGCCCGCGTGACGGCACCACCTACAAGTGGAAGCCGAACTATTCCATCGACTACGCGGAGTCGTTCCTGAACCAGCGCTTCGGCATCCTGCTCTCCGCGAGCCACGCGCACTCGTACAC
>JBEGJD010000650.1:0-3129 GCA_041184765.1 Verrucomicrobiota bacterium
AATAGCCATGCCCCGCATCCGACATCTTCGCTGGTGGGTCGTCTCGCTGATCTTTTTCGCCTCCGTCCTCAACTATGTGGACCGGCAGGCGCTTTCCATCCTGGCGCCCACCGTCCAGCAGGATCTCGGTCTCTCCAACGAAGACTACGCCGCGGTCCTCAACGCCTTCCTGGTCGCCTACACCGTGGCGCTCATTCTTTCCGGGAAGATCGTCGACCGCTTCGGAGTCCGCTTCAGTCTCGCGCTGTTCGTCGGCTGGTGGTCCATCGCGAATATTCTCACTGGTTTCGCCCGTTCGGCCGCTTCCCTCGGTGTCTGCCGTTTCCTGCTCGGTCTCGGGGAAGCGGGCAACTGGACCGCTGCGCCCAAAGCCGTCTCCGAATGGTTCCCCGCCCGTGAACGCGGGCTCGCCATCGGGATCTACACGCTGGGCGCCACGATCGGCGCAACGCTCGCGCCCATTCTCATTGTCGGCCTCGCCTCGTGGCACAGTTGGCAGGCCGCCTTCATCGTGACCGGGTCCGCCGGCCTCGTCTGGCTCATCCCGTGGCTGTGGTTTTACCGACGCCCAGGCGAACACCCCCGCCTTTCCGCGGAGGAGCGTACGTTGATCGAGTCCGGGCAGGCCGCCGAAGTCTCCGCCGGTCCCGCCGCGGTGCCCGACTGGGGGAAATGGTACCGCGTCCTCCTGCGCCGGGAAGTTCTGCTGCTGATCTTCGCCCGGATGTTGACCGATCCCGTCTGGTATTTCTTCCAGTTCTGGTTCGCCAAGTATCTCTACGATTCTCGCGGCCTCGATCAGAAATCCCTCAGTGTGACTTGGGTCGTTTATCTCGCCGCCGACATCGGGGTGCTCTCGGGCGGATGGCTGTCGGGTCGGTTGATCAAGCGCGGCACCGGTCCCGTGCGCAGCCGCCTGTGGATCATGCTCGCATGCGCGGTGCTCGTGCCGCTCGGCGCGGCGATCCCGCACGTGAACGCGCTCTGGGTCGTCCTCGCTTTCGGCATGGTCGCCGTGTTGGCGCACCTCGCGTGGCTGATCAACCTCAGCGCGCTGGTCGTCGACCTCGTGCCGCGCGGCTCACTGGCCTTTGCGTTCGGAGTGATCGCCGCCGGTAGTTCCCTCGGCGGACTGATGATGAACAAGGCCGTCGGCTCCCTCGTGACCCAAGCGTCCTACGACCCCGCGTTCGGCTTCATGCTGCTCCTGCACCCGCTCGCTTGGCTCCTTGCCTGGCAACTCCGCCCTCGCACCACCAAAGCCTGAGTCGTCCCTTCCGTTCCCCGTTCATCCGATGCTCGTCCATCCTCCCGTCGCTTCCCGGGCGCTCACCCGGAATAATCTCTCCGCCGATCTCGTGGTCGTCGGTGGCGGTCTCGCCGGCACCTGCTGCGCCGTTACCGCCGCCCGCGCCGGCCTCAAGGTCATCCTCGTGCAGGACCGTCCCGTGCTGGGTGGCAACGCCTCGAGCGAGGTACGGCTCTGGATCCTGGGCGCAACCTCCCACCTGGGTAACAACAACCGCTGGGCCCGCGAGGGCGGCGTGATCGACGAGATCCTGGTCGAGAACGTGTTCCGCAACCCGGAGGGCAACCCGCTGCTGGTCGACGCCTTGTTGCTCGAGAAGGTCGCCGCCGAGCCGAACATCACGCTGCTGCTCAACACCGCGGTCCACGAAGTCACCAAGCGGGACGACGCCACGATCGCCGCGGTGCACGGCTTCTGCTCGCAGACGTCGACGCGACACGACCTGCACGCGCCGCTGTTCTGCGACGCCTCCGGCGACGGCGTCGTGGGCTTCCTCGCGGGCGCCGCGTTCCGCATGGGCGCCGAATCGCGCGAAGAATTCGGCGAGCGTTTCGCGCCCGCCCGCGCCTCGCGCGAACTGCTGGGGCACTCACTCTATTTCTACTCCCGCGACACCGGCCGCCCGGTGCGATACACCCCGCCGGCCTTCGCATTGAAGGACATCACGCGGATCCCGCGCTGGCGGCAGTTCAACGCGCGGGAACACGGCTGCAAACTGTGGTGGGTCGAGCACGGCGGCCTGCTCGACACCGTGCACGACACGGAACGGATCAAATGGGAGCTCTGGCAGGTCGTTTACGGGATCTGGCACCACATCAAGAATTCGGGGAAATTTCCGGAGGCGGAAAACCTGACGCTCGAGTGGGTGGGCATGATCCCCGGCAAGCGCGAGAGCCGGCGCTTCGAGGGCGATCACATCCTCACGCAGCACGACATCGTCGAGCAACGCGACCACGAGGATGCGGTGGCGTTCGGCGGCTGGGCCATCGACGTGCACCCGCCCGAGGGCGTGTTCAGCGCGGAGCCCGGTTGCACCCAATGGCACGCCAAGGGGGTTTACCCGATCCCCTACCGCTGCCTCTACAGCCGTAACCTCTCCAACCTGTTCCTCGCCGGCCGCATCATCAGCGCGAGCCACGTCGCCTTCGCGTCCAGCCGAGTCATGGCGACCTGCGCGCATGTCGGCCAGGCCGTCGGCGCGGCCGCCGCCGTGTGCCGCCGCCGCGGCATCCTGCCACGCGCCGTGCTGCAGACCTCCCATCTCGCCGAGCTGCAACGGGACCTCCTCCGCACCGGCCAGCACATCCCGGGCTTTTCACTGCGCGACGAGGCCGATCTCGCGCGCCACGCGGAGATCTCGGCCTCCAGCGAGCTGCGTCTCGCCGAACTTCCGCCCGACGGACCCTGGCGTCCGCTCGATAGCTCCGTCGCCATGTTGCTGCCGCTGGCCGCGGGCGCCGTGCCGCGGTTGACGATGCACGCCGAGGTGAAGCAGGCCACGGAGCTGACCGTGGAATTGCGCCTGAGCATCCGCCCCGACAACCACACGCCGGAGGTCACCTTGGAACGACGCACGCTGCGCCTCGCCCCGGGAGCCCAGCAACTGGAGGTGGCGTTCAGCCGGGCGTGGGAGGACGAGCGTTACGCGTTCGTATGTTTCCTCGCCAACCCGGCGGTGTCCCTGCGCTGCAGCGAGCGGCGCGTAACCGGCGTGCTTTCGCTCACCCACCAGGTGAACCTCGCCGTCGCGAAGTCGGCGGTGCAGCAGCCGCCGGCGGACATCGGGGTGGATTCCTTCGAGTTCTGGCAGCCGCAGCGGC
>JBEGJD010000651.1:0-2584 GCA_041184765.1 Verrucomicrobiota bacterium
ACCCGCGCTTGCCTTGCCGCGGACGCGACGCTCGCATCGGCGACCATGTCCGCCGCCAAGCAGACGCCCATGATGCAGCAGTACTTCGAGGTGAAGCGCGGGCTCCCGCGCGACACCCTGCTGCTCTTTCGTCTGGGGGATTTCTTCGAGCTCTTCTTCGAAGACGCAGTCACGGCGTCCAAGCTCCTTGGCCTCACGCTGACTCGCCGGATGGATCACCCGATGGCCGGCTTGCCCGCGCACGCGCTCGACGGCTACGTGGGCAAGCTCCTCGCGGCCGGCAAGAAGGTCGCGATCTGCGACCAGGCCGAGCCGGCCAAGGCGGGCAAGCTCGTCCGGCGTCAGCTCACGCGCATCCTTTCCCCCGGCACGACTCTGGCGGCCAACCAGCTCGACGCCGCGCGCAATCACTACCTTGCTGCGCTCGCGCTCGACCGGGCCGGCCTGCACGCGGCGTGGCTGGACCTTTCCACGGGCGAGTTCCGCGTGGCCTCCGATCCTCAGGTCGCGAACCTGCTTCCGGTGCTCACCGCGTTGAACCCGGCCGAGCTCCTGTTGATCGAGGGTGAACGCGAACGCTGGGAGGCCGCGCCGCACGAGGAAGGCGCCCTCCGCGCCTTGCACGGATTCGCTTCGGAGCGGCTCGTGTCCGAATTGCCCGGCTACCACTTCGAGACGACGGGCGGCGCGCGCACCGTGATGGACGCGATCGGCGTGCTTAACCTCCAGGGCTTCGGTCTGGCACACGACCATCCGGGACTCGGGCCGGCGGGGGCGCTCGTGCATTACGCGACGGAGAATCTCTGCGCCAAGCCGGAGAACCTCCGCGGCCTGCAGGAGTACCGGAGCGCGCGCACGCTGCTCCTCGATCCGTCCACATTGCGCAATCTCGAGATCTTCACCTCCACCCGCGGCGGCCGCGACGGTTCCCTTTTGCAGGCGATGAACCGCACGGCCACGGCCGCCGGCGCGCGCCTGCTGGAGCGCTGGCTCGCCTCGCCCACGCTCGACCTGGCGGAACTGCGCCGTCGGCAGACGCTGGTCGGCGAACTCGTGGCGCAGCCGACGCGGCTCGCCGAGCTCCATGAGTTGCTCGGCAATGTGCGCGACATCCCGCGGATCCTCGGTCGCCTCCAGAACCGCCTGCGGAACCCGCGCGAACTCGGCGGTGTGCGGGACACCCTGGCGCGGATTCCCGCGGTGGCCGCGTCCTGCGCCGGCGGGGATCCGGCGGGCGGACTGCCCGCGATCGCCGCGCGGCTGCACGAGTTGCCGGTGCTTCGCGATCTGCTCGGGCGCGCCCTCGCCGACGAATTGCCCAACGATCTCGCGGACGGTGGCTACATCCGCGCCGGACACGACGCCGAGCTGGACCGGCTCCGTGCGCTCACCTCGGGCAACAAGACATGGTTGTCGGACCTTGAGCGTGCGGAGCAGGAGCGCACCGGGATCCGCAGCCTGAAGGTCCGTTACACCGGGAATTTCGGGTACTACATCGAGGTCACGAAGGCCAACCTGCACCTGGTGCCCGCGGATTACATCCGGCGCCAGACCACGGTGGGAGGCGAACGTTACGTGACCGAGGCGCTGCGCCAGAAGGAGAAGGAGATCTTTCACGCCGAGGAGAACGCTCAGGCGCGCGAGTTGGAACTTTTCAACGGGCTGGTCGCGGCGGTCGTGGCGGTAAGCGCCGAGGCGCTGGCCGAACTGGACGTGCTGGCCGGCTGGGCGCTGCTGGCTCGTGAATGGGGTTACATCCGGCCCGAACTCGACGAGGGCGAGGCGCTGGAGATCACCGAGGGCCGCCACCCCGTGGTCGAGCAGGTGCTGCGTTCGCCCGACGCCCCGACCTCGCGCGGCTCGACGGGCGGCTTCGTGCCCAACGACACCGCGCTGGCGTGCGACGAGGCGCAGTTGATGTTGATCACCGGCCCGAACATGGCGGGCAAATCGACCTACATCCGGCAGGTGGCGCTGATCACGCTGATGGCGCAGGTGGGCAGCTGGGTGCCGGCGAAGACGTGCCGCGTGGGACTGGTCGATCGCATCTTCTCGCGCGTCGGCGCGAGCGACGATCTCGCGCGCGGCAACTCGACCTTCATGGTCGAGATGAACGAGACGGCGAACATCCTGAACAACGCCACCGCGCGCTCGCTCCTTATCCTCGACGAGATCGGCCGCGGTACCTCGACCTACGATGGCCTCGCGATCGCTTGGGCGGTGGTCGAGCACCTGCACCGCGAGGCCGAGCGCGGCCCGCGCACGCTCTTCGCGACGCATTACCAGGAGCTCACCCAACTCGAACGGCATCTGCCGCGCCTGCGGAACTTCTCGGTCGCGGTGAAGGAGTGGAATGACGAGATCGTCTTTGTGCGCCGCGTCGTGCCCGGCGCGGCCGACCGCAGCTACGGCATCCAGGTCGCCCGCCTCGCCGGCCTGCCGCTCACGGTGATCGACCGGGCGAAGACGCTGCTCGCGCGACTGGAGAGCGACGACACCACCGTTTCCGTGCCCGCCCCGCAGGCGCGCCCGCGCAAAAAGATCCATGTCGCTCCGGCGGACGACTCGCAGCTGAACCTGCTGT
>JBEGJD010000652.1:0-11183 GCA_041184765.1 Verrucomicrobiota bacterium
CAGGGCACGCTCTACGCGACGGGCGTGAAGCTCACTTACTGAGGCGCGTCACGTCGCGCTTGGAGCGGGTTCCAAGCAGGTTACGCGGAGAGCACGGGAGGACCCGGAGAGCTCGAGGTAAGTTTTCCCACGGAACACTCGGAAGACGCGGAAACGGGACAAGCCGAGAGGGGAACCACGAAGGGCGCGGAAGCTACGAATCCGGCGTGGGTCCAATCAGACGCGGAACACATGTGCGTCCACGAGCCTACAGCGCGCGGAAGGCGCCGCGGAGCAGTTCGAGTTCGAGGGCTCGGCGCTCGCGGAAGCGACGCTGGCGCTTGGCGTTAGCGCGTCGCAGTAGTTCCGGCGTGTGCTTCGGACGGCCGGCGCGGAGCCGGAGGGGCAGATCGACGGCTGCCGCGTAGAGATTTCGTTTCTTGAAAGCCGAAGGACTGTCGCGGAGCGCGATGATACGCGCCTCCGGCCCGGATTTTTCCTCGGCGAACCAGGGGTGGCGGAGAATCCGTTTCGGGCTTCTCGCCCACACCGGAACCTCCAGACGGCAGCGCTGGGCGATCAATTCGGCCATCGCCGCGAGCCAGGCGTCGGCGACTTCTCCCTGGAGGAAGCGGCCTCGCAAGAGCGGTGGCTCGTCGCGGATAGCCGCAGCGGCGGCGTTTCGCGATGAAACCTTCCGCAGCGTGTGCAGCCAATCCTGGCTGAGGTGGCCGAAGTCGCGGAGGGTCTCGGCCTGCAGCGCGACCTCGCGCACGGTGGCGGGCCGGGAGTTCACCGGGGGACCTCCTTCAAAACCCGGCGCACCAGCGCCTCGGCGCGCTCATCGGGTGTTTCGCCGGGAAAAAACCGCTCAAAGCCGGCCGCCACCTGATCATACGATTTCGGACGCAGGCGCCGTAACAGGAACCGGATGTCTTCCTCGTCACCGGCAAAGCCGGGGAGAGGGGAACGGCACGCCCGGAGCTTCAGGGCGAGAAGGTAGGCGGCGGTTGGCAGGGTGATCCTGAGGCCGAGGCCGAGATCGGCGTCGGTCCAGACCCGCTTTTCCTCCTTCGGTGCCAGGAACTGCTGTACGTCAGAGTTGAGCCAGTCCGGCGGCAGGTTCTGCTCCCGCGCAACCTGCGCAATCAGCGGCTCCGCGGCGGCCGTGGGTCGGATCAGGCCGTCGACGTCACGGGTGGATTCGCGTGAACCGTAGACCAACGTGAAGACCGCTCCGCCGTAGAGGGAAAGTTCAAGCACCAGTCCCCGCGCTTGCGCCAGCTCCCCCAGGCGGCGCAACGCCGCGGTGAGGCGGGCCTTGTTCAGAAGCTCATAGGGCATTAAAAGACACGTAACGGTTTATTAATAGAATGCCAGTCCCTTCACGTGATCAGATCCCGCGCAGGTTTTCAGCGGCGAGGTTTATCCGGGCGGACGGCGAGTTCGCGCAGACGTTCGTGCGCGAGGGCGGGCTCAAGTACAACGCGCAGAAACAGGGTACGCTCTACGCGACGGGCGTGAAGCTCACTTACTGAGGCGCGTCACGTCGCGCTTGGAGCGGGTTCCAAGCAGGTTACGCGGAGAGCCGGGCCGAGGACCCAGAGGGCTCGAGGCAAGTTTTGCCCACGGAACACTCGGAAGACGCGGAAACGGGACAAGCCGAGAGGGGAACCACGAAAGGCCAGCGCGGCTCCGCCGCGACCGAGGTATGGTTCAGGCCGCGCCACGCGGGTAGGGATGAAGGAACGCGAGAGGGAAGAGGGGAATTGGCGGAAGGAGTTTCCGACGATCCGAGGGAGCCCGCCTTCGGTGAGGCTACGGTGGGAAACGCCTGCGGCTACACTGCACGCGTTTCGTGAAGAAGGTGAGTCTGGTATATCCGGACGAAAGTCATTCCGTGCCGCCGCGGCCGGTCGCCTATCACGGTTTGGCCGGCTCTGGATCCACCACGCGCTCCCGGCCGATTTTTACGGTGCCTTCGGGCAGGAGGTGGCGGGCGAGGAAGTCTTCCAGTTGGCCGTAGAACCCGACCGACGCTTTTTCGTCGCGGAACCCGTGGCCTTGGCGGCGTTGGGAGACGGATTCGTAGGGTTTCCCGTGCTTCTTCAACTGGGCCTCGAGGCGGGTCCAGTGGTCGATCTTCACGCGTGGATCCTTTTCCCCGTAGGCGTGTAGGGTTGGGACGCGGATGCGTTCCACGAAGTTCACCGGTGAGGTCGCGGCGCGGTAGTCCGTGTTTGGGCCGACCCATTCCTCGCGATAGCTGAACTCGCCGGCTTCCCGGTACGCGTCCTCGCCGCGGTGTTTGAAGGTGATCTCCAAGTCGGAGGCGCCGACGTAGTTCACGCCGCAGCGGTAGAGCTCGGGGGTGAGGGTGAGGCCGGCGAGCGTGGCGTAGCCGCCGTAACTCGCGCCGTAGATGGCGATGCGCGCGGGGTCGGCGATGCCTTCGGCGACGGCCCATTTCACTCCGTCGGTGAGGTCGTCCTGCATGGCGCGGCCCCATTGGTGGCGTCCGCGGTTGATGAAGTCGCGTCCGTAGCCGCCGGAGCCGCGGTAGTTGGGCTGCAGCACGGCATAGCCGCGCGAGGCGAGGAACTGCGCGTCGGCGTCGAAGCCCCAGGAGTCGCGCACGCCGAACGGGCCGCCGTGCGGGTGCACGATGAGCGGCACGCGGCGGCCGCCGGCGTTGGGCGGGAGCGTGAGGTAGCCGTGGATGATCAGCCCGTCGCGCGCACGGTAGCTTACCGGCCGGCGCGGTTGCAGCTGCGCGGGATCGATGCGCCGCATCCGTTTGAAGAGCGTCAGCGAGCCCGCCTTCTCATCGAGGACGAAGTAGGTCCCCGGCTCGCGGTCGTGGGCGACCCAGATGAGTTTCACGGTCTGGTCGGTCGACTCGCTGGTGATGCGCACCTCGGAGCCCGTGAACGTGTTCTCCAGCTTGGCTTGCAGGGCGGCGCGGTCGGCGTCGAACCAGTGGTGGCGCCGGCGCTCGGTCTCGTAGGCGATGCCGAGCAGACGCGTGCGGCCGGGCGTCGTGACGATCGCGTCGTCCAACTCCCCCTCGGCGGGGGTGAACAACGGCTCCCCGAGCGTGCCGGTCGCGGTGTCGTAGGCGTGGAGCGCGCCGCGGTCGTGCTTCTGGCGCGAGATCAACCAGAGCGTGCGGTTGTCGGAGGCGAAGGCGATCGGTTGCCAGTCCTCCTGGTAGCCGTGAAACGGATGACGCGCGATCTCACGGAACGTCGCGCCGTCGTCAGGCCGGTGTTCCCAGATGACCTCGCGGCCGACGAGCCTGCAGCGCAGGCGGAGCGCGCCGCGGTTGTCGCCGAGCAGGAGAACGTTGCGGTCGCTCTCCTTGAACTCGAGCACCGGCGAACGGGCGCGGTTCAGGATGTTCAGGCGCGCGACAATGGCGGCGCCGCCGAGGAAGGTGGCGTTGTCGATGTTTTCGGCGAAGTAGCCGGCGACGAGGATCCGCTGCGGGTCAGCCGGCAGCTCATCGAGGATGTTGGCGACGTTACCGACGAGGTTGTCCTCGATCCGCTGCGATTCTGCCAGGCGGAGGACGTTGCGGCCGGTGAGGTCGGTGGAGCCGATGAAGAAGGATTCGTTGCCGCCGACATCAGCCATGAACACGAGACGGTCGTTACCCTTCCAGAAGAACGAGACCAGGCTCTCATCCTCGCCCCGCAGGACCATGCGCGACTCACCCGTAGCGCGCTCGAAGACCCCGAGCGCCAGCCGCCGCTCGTGGGGAAAAAGGAACGCGATCCGCTTGCCGTCGGGAGACAGCCGCGGCTGCCGGACCTCCGGCAGGCCGAAAAGCTGTTCGATTGTCGGTGGGGCAGGGGAGGCGGGCGCGGCGGGTTGGGCAGCCGGCGAGGCGGTTGCTATCGCGGCGATCAGCGCGGTTTGCAGCAGCAGCGTGCGGAGAAAGGGAAGGCGGCCCATGCGGTGAGGTTGGGCGCCGGTCCTGTTCCTGCCAAGGCGGCGGAGAGCCGTTCGGGCGGGTTCGGGCCCTCTAAATCCCGGTTTGCATCGTGGCCCGCCGTTTGCTCTCTTGGCCGGTTACAAAAGCACGGTCTCCTCCGGGAGGCTCCTTTTGGTCCAACCAACCAAGCCAAACATGAACCTACCCAAGAAATCGGCCGTCGCCGCCCTCGCGCGCCTCGGCTTTGCCACCGCCGTTTGCGCGGGCGTCGCGTTCGCCGCCCAGCCGACGGTTTCCACCAATGACGTCCAGAAGATGGAGAAGTTCGTCGTCACGGGATCGCTGATCCCGATCGCGGCGGGCTCGCCGGCCATCCCGGTCACCGTCCTCGGCGCTCCCGAGATCGAGAAGACCGGTGTCAGCACCGACCTGCTCGACGTGCTCAAGAAGGCCCAGCCGGCTTTCTTCGGCTCGAACAACATCGGCTCCGAGAACGGCAACATTTCCTCGGGTTCGACCAACGGCGGCTCGCAGGTCTCCCTGCGCAACCGCGCGACCCTGGTCCTTATCAACGGCCGCCGCGCCAACATCTCGCCCGTCCTCGCGAGCGGTGGCGCCAGCTTCGTTGATGTGAGCGTGATCCCGATCTCCGCCGTCGAGCGGATCGAGGTGCTTTCCGACGGCGCCTCGGCCACCTACGGTTCCGACGCGGTCTCGGGCGTGGTGAACATCATCCTGAAGACCAATTACGCCGGCACCGAGATCGGCGGCACCTACGGTTGGAGCCCCAACACCGGAAACTGGGCCACCCGCAGCTATTACGGCGTCGCCGGGGCCAGCTTCGGCAAGACCAGCCTGACCGTCACCACCGAGTGGAAGAACAGCGATCCGCTCATCCAGTACGAGCGCGACTTCGCCAAGGGCCAGTTCCGCACGCCGTCGTTCGCCGGTTCCATCAACCTCGCGGGCACGACCGACTTCTACTTCCTCGCCGGCAACCGCAACGCCCCCCCGCAGAACCTCGACCTCACGCCGGCGCAGGCCGTGGCGCAGGGCATCTACCAAGGCCCGCTCACCCAGGATCAGGTTTCCCAGTTCTTCGACCTGGCCAATTACCCGACCATGATCCTCGGCGCCCAGCGCCGCAGCTTCACGGCCGCGATCGAGCACAAGCTGAACGACACCACTTCGATCTTCGGCGACTTCATCTACTCGCTCAACGAGACCGAGTCGGTCCTCAACGCCCAGCCCGTCTCTGGCAATGTCGTGGCTTCCAACCCGAACAATCCGTTCAATGTCACGGTCACGGCGCGCAACCGCTTCGTGAAGTTCCCCCGCATCTACGCCAACCAGTCCACCAGCATCCGCGGCGTCGTGGGCATCAAGGGCAGCCTCTTCAGCGGCTGGAATTACGAGCTCGGCGGCAACTTCAACCGCACCGACCACGCCTACCGCAACAAGAACCTGATCGACGGCGTGAAGTACACGGACCTCGTGAACTCCGGCGCCTACAACCCGTTCGCCATCACGCAGAATCCCGGAGTCATCGAGAGCATGGTCGGCATCCAGTTCCGCAACTACGACAGTCAGCTCAACAGCTTCGACCTCCGCGTGAACGGCAGCCTCTTCACGCTGCCCGCCGGCAACGTTCAGCTGGGTCTAGGCGCCGAGACGCGCTGGGAGTCCCTCAACTTCGTCAACGACCGCTTCGACCAAACCGGTCAGTGGCTCCAGGCCACCCCGCGCCAGCCGTTCTCGGCCCGCTCCACCACCGACGGCTTCTTCGCCGAGGTGCGCGTGCCGGTCTTCGGCGCCGGCAAGACCGCCCCGGGCTTCCACCTGCTCGAGATCTCCGCGGCCGCCCGCAAGGACATCTACAGCAAGACCTCCGACCCGACCGTGCCGAAGGTGTCGCTGCGCTGGCTGCCGTTCAATGACGAGTTCGCCGTCCGCGGTTCCTACTCGGAGTCCTTCTCCGCCCCGACGTTGTACGACCTGTTCGGGCCCGTGTCGGTCGGCTTCACCTCGTCGATCAACGTCACCCGCTACAACACCAGTGGCGCCTCGCTCGGGGTGGCCTCCGGTTCCCGCCAGTACCGCTCCCAGAGCGGCTCCAACTCGAACCTGAATCCGTCCCAGTCCCGCAATTGGTCGGCCGGCGTCGTCTGGTCGCCCAAGTCGATCAAGGGTTTCTCGGTCTCGGCCGACTGGTTCAACATCGACGAGCGTGACCTGGTCTCCTCGATCAGCTCCACCCTCATCGTCAACGACGTCGAGCAGAAGGGCCCGGCCTCCGCGTACGCCAGCCTCGTCCGCCTCGGCACCAGCCTCGCGGGCGAGACCTACTTCGGCACGGGCCAGGCCATCACCTCGCCCGGCCAGATGACCAACCGGCCTTCCGACGAGGTCTGGATCTCCAACTCGATCGTCAATGTCGCCGGCTACTGGCAGGACGGCATGGATGTCGCGGCCAGCTACAAGTGGTCCGCCCAGGGCATCGGCAATTTCAACGCCTCCCTCGCCGGCACCTATATCCGTGAGTACGCCGTGCAGAGCCTCCCCGGCGGATCGGTCTCGCGCTACCAGGACGGCTTCTCCGGCTCCGCGGTCTACCCGCGCTTCCGGACCCGCACGAACCTGGACTGGACCCACGGCAGCTGGAACGCGACCCTCGGGCACACCTTTGTTCCCGGAGTGGACGACCTCGCCTGGTCGACCGAGTACCGCGTGGCGAGCTACCACACGTTCGACCTGCGCGTCGGCCGCAGCTTCGCCAACTCCTCCAACCGTTGGCTGCGCGGTCTGCAGGCGACGCTGGGCGTGAACAACCTGGCGAACAAGACGCCGCCGCTCATCCGCTCCGAGGGCAACCAGTCCCACGACATCAGCACGTACGACCCGATCGGCCGCTTCATCTACGGCTCGATCAAGTACAAGTTCTGATCCGCTGAGCCGAATTCATCTCCCCGGCCGGGCCCAAGCGGGCCCGGCTTTTTTGCGTCCGCTTTTCCCGCATCGAGGGTCGACGCCGACCCGCCCCCGCCGCCGGCCGCTCAGTCGCCGCTGCGCACGGGCACCGGGGTGCCGACCTTCACGCGGCCCTCGGGGACGTTCATGTTGCGGTCAAGGAACGCCTCCACCTTGGCGTAGAACGCGAGTTTGTTCTCCAGCTTCCGGAAGCCGTGGCCTTCGTTCTCCTCGATGATGGCCTCGAATTCCTTGCCGTGCTGCTTGAGGCGCGACTCGAGCTTCTGCCATTGGTCGAAGCGCACACGCGGGTCGTTCTTGCCGTAGGCCGCCAGCAGGGGCGCGCGGATGGCCGGGATGTGGTTGATGGGATTCACCGCGCTCATCCGGTCGGCGTCCTTCACCGGGTCGAGGTTCGTGATGTTGCGCGCTTCCTCCAAAATCCGGGGCGGAGTGAAACCGCGCCCGCCGCCCGCGCGCAGCTCCAGGTCGGCGACGCCGACGTAGTTGATGCCGAGGCAGAACAAATCGGGCGTGAGCGTCAGCGCCGCCATCGTGGCGTAGCCGCCGTAACTGGCGCCGAAGATGCCCACGCGCGCGGGGTCCGCGTAGCCCTGCTCGATGCACCAGCGCACGCCATCGGTCAGGTCGTCCTGCATCTTGCCGCCCCATTCGCGGTAACCGCCGCGCTGGAAGGATAGCCCGTAGCCGCCGGAGCCGCGGTAGTTGACCTGCAGCACCGCGTAGCCGCGGCTCGCGAGGAACTGGATCTGCTCGTTCCAGCCCCAGGTGTCACGAGGGCCGTAGGGGCCGCCGTGCGGGATCAAAATCATCGGGAGTTTCTTCAACTCCTTGCCGGCCGGCACGCTGATGTAGCCGGGAATTTCCAGGCCATCGCGGGCCTTGAAGCGGATGGGACGCATCTCCGCCATGCGGGCCGGGTCGATCTTCGGGCGGGTACGGCCGATGACCGACATCTCCTGCTTCGCGCGATCAAAGAGATAGAATGTGCCGGGGTCGCGGTCACTCGCGGCGAGAATGACCATGATTTTTCCGTCCGCCGTGGAACTGGCGATCTGGTTGCGCGTGCCGGGCAGCGCCCCGTCGAGATCCTTGGCGAGCTTCGCCATCTCCGGATCCAACCACTGCACTTCCGAGTAGTCGTCCGTGAAGCCGATGCCCGCGAGTTCGCCGGCCGGGTTGAAGATGAGGCCGTCCACCGCGGCGCGGGCTGAGAGGCCGCCGCGGCGGTAATTCGCCAGCCGGTCGCCGGGTTCGACGCGCGGATGATGAAAAAGAACGGGTCCCCATGTGCCCGACTCCGGGTCGAGCGTGCGGATCGCCGCGGTGTCGTGCTCCATGAAACTCTTCACATAAAGCGTGCGCCCGTCCTTCGCGAAAACCGACGGACGCCAATGAGGCTCAAGGGGCGACGCCTCCTCGAAGAACATCGAGATCTCGCGGCTGAACTCGCCGATCACGCGCCACTCGTCCTTGGCCGAGCCGCGGTACTTCACGCGCACCGGCTCGGTGAAATCGGTGCAGATCGCCACGCGGACATTGCCGGCGGAATCGGCGATCCATACGCGGGCGTTGATGTAATTCGACTCGTGGACGACCTCCCGGCCGTTGCGGATGTTGACCTTGATGACATCGCCGAGGCCCGAGTTGCCCCGCAGCCGGTTCATGAGGATATGATCGGGGTCCTTGGGGAGGAGGCTGACCAGTGTCTTGGGCAGATCGCGCTCGCCGGAGGGGGCATCGCCTTGCCCCATGCCGTCGGCCGTGGCCTCAACCCGCTCCAGTTTGTTGATTACCAATAAGTTGGATCCGTCTGGATCGCACGCGAACATGCCGTACTGCTCCCGTCCGCCGTATTGCTGGGCGAAGAGGATGCGGTCGGGTTTCGCCCATACGTAAGAGACGACGCTCTCGATCTTCATGTCTGTGAGCCAGCGCAACTTGCGCGTCTCGCGGTCGAGGATCGCCAGATTCATCCGCTGGTTCTTGGGCGCCAGCCAAGTCAGGTAGCGGCCGGTGGGGGAAATCTGGACCGCCTGCATCTCAGGATCGGCAAAAATATCCTGAATCGCGGGCGGCTGTGCGGGCGCGGCGGCGAGTAACCCTGAGGCGAGTAGCAGCAGGGTGGGGATGAGGCGTAAGATCGACATGGGCCGGAATCAGAAGCAGCAACCCCCGGAGTCAAACGCGGCTGGCGGTAATCGCGTCGGCTTCACGCCGGCAAACTGCGAATAGAGCTCCGGGGGAAAATCTGATGTTCGGTTTGCGGAACGGGCCTTTTTCACTAGCGGGTTACGGGTTAAACCTAACGCCAGCGGGCTTTCCCCGGATGGCGGTCGTCCAAAAACCTACCCAAAACCATGAGAAAAGTGCTGTCCGTCTCCCTGCGGGCCGGTCTGTTCGCCCTGTCAGGTGTCGCCGTGGGCCATGCCCAGACCTCGTCCTCGTCGGGGACTTCCTCGAACGAGCCGGTCAAACTCGAGAAGTTCGAGGTGACCGGTTCCAACATCAAGCGCGTCGACGTCGAGGGACCGTCCCCGATCAAGATCATTACCCGCCAGGAGATCGAGGTCTCGGGCCGCACCAATCTCACCGACATGCTGCGTGAGCTGCCCGAGACGGGCCAGATCGGCATCAACGAGGGTGGCACGACCGCCGCGGTGCGCGGCTCCACCGCGCTCGATCTGCGCGGTCTCGGCGCCAACAACACCTTGGTCATCGTGAACGGCCGCCGTGTCGCCCCCACGGGCAACAACTCGGGCGGTACCGTCTTCGTCGACATCAACCGCTTCCCGATCGCCATGGTCGAGCGCGTTGAAATCCTGAAGGACGGCGCGTCCGCCATCTACGGTGCCGACGCGACCTCCGGCGTCGTCAACATCATCCTGCGCAAGGACTACTCGGGCGCCGAGGTGGGATTGAGCTACGGCAACTCCTTCAAGACGGATGTCTCCGAGAAGACGTTCTCCTTCTTCGGCGGCGCCTCGAGCGGCAAGGCCAGCGCGACCGTTGGCATCACCCGTTTTGAGCGCGGTGCCCTGAAGGGCATCGACACCGAGTTCGGTCGCAACGCCGACCTCTCGGCGCGTTTCGCCGCCCGCGGTCCCGCTTACGCCGACAACGTCGCGGCGGGCGCGTTCGACCTCCGCTCCGGCACCGGTCCCCAGGCCCGCATCGGCCTGACCGGTCCCGCCGCCGGCCAGATCAACGGTCAGAACGGCGTGAACATCCCCGGCCTCGCCGCCGGCGCGGCGATCACCCGTCTGCCCGGCACCGGTGGCGTCGCCGCCGGCACCCTGACCTCGGCCACGCCAAGCTTCGCCAGCCCCGCGCGCACCCCGACGGGTGGCGCCTACAACGCCGCCGTCGCCGGCACCTACGAGGCGCAGCGCCTCGTGCCGCAGGGCAATCCGTCCAACCTCTACAACTTCCAGGAGTTCGTCTGGCTCACGCCCTCCACCGAGCGCAACGGCATCAACACGACCTTCCGGTACGACCTGACGCCCACGGTCACCGCCTACGTCGAGACCGCCTACCAGGCCAACAAGTCGCACATCGAGCTCGCGCCTTCCCCGATCTCCACCGCGGGCGACAACAACATCATCGTTCCGAAGACCAACTACTGGAATCCCTTCGGCGTCGACGTGTCGTTCAACTACCGTCCGGTCGACATCGGCCCCCGCATGGCCGACATTTCGAACGACTCCTATCGCCTCGTGTTCGGCCTCAAGGGCTCCCTCGACGGCAACTGGCAGTGGGACGCGTACTATTCCTACGACAACGACAAGGTTGTCGATCAGACCAAGAACGCGATCTCCGAGAGCCGCCTGCGCGCTTCTCTCGCCAAGAGCACGCCCGACGCGATCAACATCTTCGGCGGCGCCAATTACAAGAACCCGGCCGCCACCCTGGACTCGATCCGCGTGACGACCCAGAAGGGCGGCTATTCCACCCAGGATCTCTGGCACGCTCAGGTCTCGGGCGATCTCGCCAAGCTGCCCACGGGTACCCTCGGCACCGCGCTCCTCGTCGAGGCCCGTAAGGAGAAGTTCGGCGAGGCCAACGACGCCATCTCCACCACGCTCGATGACATCATCGGCCAGGTGAAGCTCGCCAACTCGACCGACGCCCGCCGCACGGTCAAGTCGGTCGCCGTCGAGTTCAACGCCCCGCTCGTGAAGGCCGACTCGATGAAATTCGTCCGTCGCCTTGAGCTCACCGCCGCCGGCCGCTTCGAGGACTTCAGCGACGGTTACAATTCCGGCGTGAAGCCCTACTA
>JBEGJD010000653.1:0-2654 GCA_041184765.1 Verrucomicrobiota bacterium
ACAAGGCCGTCGCCGCCAGGCTCGCGCCGTTCCCGGGCCTCGGTCTCGGCCTGCTGGAGACCAACGGCCACCAGAACTACCGCAACTGGGAGGCCATGCGCGCGCACCTGCCCGCGCCCGAGGCGCCGTGGACGCGTCCGCAGCGCGGAGTGTTCGAGCTCGATGCGGATTACTACGCCCGGAGCGGTGGCGTGCTCGCGCCGCTGCCCCACCACGAGAAACTGGGCGGGTTCTGAAAAGAACGTGATGATCCGCCTCGTTTCCGCCCGCCTCCACCGCCTCGAGCTGCGGGCGAGGATGCCGTTCCGTTACGGCATCGCGACCATGACCGACGTCCCGCAGGTCATCCTCGACGCGGAGTTCGAGCTTGGTGGCGCGCGGCAACACGGACTCGCGGCCGACCTGCTGCCGCCGAAGTGGTTCACCAAGGATCCCGCCCGCGGGCTGGCCGACGAGATCGACGAGATGTTGCTCGTGATCCGGACGGCGTTGCAGCACGCGAGGGATCTGCGGGCGCCGACGGCGTTCGGCTTCTGGCGCGAGCTCGACGCCGCGCAGACGGCGTGGGGCGCGGCGCGGCGCCTGCCGCCGCTGCTCACCGGCTTCGGCACCAGCTTCGTGGAACGCGCGCTGCTCCACGCGCTGTGCCGCGCGCATGGCGCGACGCTTTCAGAAGCGCTGCGCGGCGGACTCGCGGGCGTCGAACCCGGCGAGGTCGCGCCGGAGCTCCGCGGGACGACGCCGGCTGATTTCCTGCCCGCGACGCCGCCGGCGGAGGTCTTCGCGCGCCACACGGTCGGACTTTCGGATCCGATCACGGCAGCGGACCTTGCACCGGATGAGCGCGTCGACGACGGCCTGCCGCAGACGCTGGAGGAGGTCATCCGCGGATACGGCCAGCGACACTTCAAGATCAAGGTGAACGGCGACCTCGCGCGCGACCGCGACCGCCTCGCGCGCATGGCGCGGGTCATCACGGCCGGCACCGGCGGAGAGTTCGCGTTCTCACTCGACGGCAACGAGAGCTTCCGGGACGTCGCCTCGTTCCGGGAGTATTTCCGGTCACTCCGCGGTGAGCCCGCGTTGGGGACATTCTGGCCGCGACTCCTGTACGTGGAGCAGCCGTGGCACCGCGACGTCGCGCTCAGCCCCGCCATCGGTGAACTCGCCCGCGACTGGTCGGAGCGTCCACCGGTGATCATCGACGAGAGCGACGCCGAGACCGCGAGCCTGCCTGCGGCGCTCGCGCTCGGCTACGCCGGCACGAGCCACAAAAACTGCAAGGGCGTCATGAAGAGCGTCATCAACGCCGGCCGGCTTGCGCGACGTCGTGCGGCGGGACTCCCGGCCGTGTTAAGCGGCGAGGACCTAGCGAATGTGGGACCCCTCTCGACCCTGCAGGATCTGGCGGCGCAAGCCGCGCTCGGCGTGACGAGTGTCGAGCGCAACGGCCACCACTACTTCCAAGGGCTCGCGCAATTCCCCAGGACGCTGCAAGAGCACGCGCTGCGCTGGCATCCCGACCTGTACTCGCGCGACGAGAACGGCGGCTGGCCGCGGCTCATCCTTCGAGACGGCCGGCTGCAACTCGGCTCGGTGAACGCGGCACCCTTCGGGGTCCCGGGCGAACCGGACCTCTCGGCAGTGCCCGCAGAAACTGTCGTCTGATTCGCAGCGCCGCCGCGAATCAGGCGGCGCGCAACGTCTCTCGCAGGATCTCCACCGAGCGGGCGAGGTCGGCGGAGGTGGCGTTGAGCGGCGGCAGGAAGCGGATGACGTTGTGCCCCGAGGCGACGGCGAGGAGCCCGCGTTCACGCAGACGCGTGAGCCACGGGCCGAGTTCTCCCGTCATCTGCACGCCGACCATGAAGCCCTGGCCGCGCACGGCGGCGACGTGCGCGGGAAATTCCCGCGCGAGACCGCGCAGCGCGTCGATCCACGGCACGCTTGCGGCCGCGACGTGCTCCATCAGGCGCTCCTGCTCGATCACCTCGAGCGTGGCGAGCGCGGCGGCGCAGGCGAGCGGCGTGCCGCCGAAGGTGGTGCCGTGGTTGCCGGGCTGGAAGAGATCCGCGTAAGGCTCTCGCACCCAGATCGCCCCGATGGGGAAACCGCCGCCCAAACCCTTGGCCATGCCGACGGCGTCGGGCTCCACGCCCGCGTGCTGGTAGGCGTAGAAACGCCCGGTGCGGCCGATGCCGCATTGCACCTCGTCGAGCAGCAGCATGAGCCCGTGCTCGTCGCAGAGCCGCCGCAGGCCGCGAAGAAACTCCGGCGTGCACGGCATGATGCCGCCCTCGCCCTGGATGGTCTCGACGAAGATCGCGGCGGTGGTGTCGTCGATCAGAGCCGCGAACGACGCCACGTCGTTGAGTTCGCCGAACGCGAAGCCGGGCACGAGCGGACGGAAGCCGCCCTGGATCTTCTCCTGCGGCGTGGCGCTCATGCCGCCGAACGTGCGGCCGTGAAAAGCGTTCCGCGCGCAGATGACCTTGAAGCGCTTGCCTTCCTCGCCGCCCGAACGGCGCCGGCCGTGCAGGCGCGCGAGCTTGATGAGGCCCTCGTTGGCCTCGGCGCCGCTGTTGCAGAAGAAGACGCGGCCGGGGCCCGCGTGACACGTGATCCGCCGCGCCAGCTCCCCCTGGTTGGGATTC
>JBEGJD010000654.1:0-7122 GCA_041184765.1 Verrucomicrobiota bacterium
CGCCTTCAGCGACCAAGCCAGCATCGCATTGAAAAGGCCCTCGCGACGCACGCCGCTGTCCGCGGCCTCGAGGTCGCAGATGTCGGCGGTCATGGACGGGGTCAGCACCATCACCGCGACCAGTCCGGGCCCCATGAGCGCCGACGGCAGGAGGAGCCACCAGCCGGCGCCGGGCACGTAGCAGAACCATTTGGCTGCGCCGCCGAGCGCGATCGTGACCGTGCAACAGAGGAAGGCCTGCTTCTTCCCGATTCGCCGCGCAAGACGCACGATCAGCGGGACCGCGAGCAACCCGCACGCCTGGAACGCGGTGCCGTACCAGCCTTTCATCGCGGCGCCCGCCCCCATCTCGCCACCATGGACGTAGAAGACGTTCAGGTAGAACCCCGTCGTGTCGATGACGAGGAAGCTCATGTAGATGAAGACCTGCGCGAGCACGAGACGGCGGAAATCCGGTTGGCCCATCGTCATTCCCCAGCTTTCGCGCCAGGAGAGGCGTGGTCGGACGATCGCGGGCGCCGCGGTTGGTCGCTCGCGCACACGCCAGACGGTGAGGGCGCCGAGGCCGGCGATGGCGAGCCCGAGGAACGGCGCGCACCAGCGTCCGCCTGCGATGAGGTTACCGGCCCCGGCGTCGCGCACCCACTTCAACAGCCATTGGTTCACGATACCCGAGGCCTTGTGGAACATCGACTTCGCACCCATCAGCCGCGTGCGCTCGTGGTAATCCTCCGCCAGCTCCAAGCCCAGCGCGCCGTACGGTACGATGAGGAAGCTGTAGGCGACGGACATCGCGGCGCAGCCGGCGAGCAGCCACCAGAAGTAGAACGTCGTGGAGCGGCCCTCGGGGAAAAACCAGAGCCCCGTCGCGACCACGGCGCAGGCGAGAGCTCCGGCGAGGATGAAGGGCCGGCGCCGGCCCCAGCGCGAGCGGATGCGATCGCTCCAATTACCCACCAGCGGATCCAGGAACACGTCGATCAGCCTGGGCAGCGAAAGCGCGAGGCCGACCAGCAGCAGGGGCACGCCAAGGGTCAGGTTGAACACCGCGTTCGCCAGCTGGTTGATCGAATTGATGGCCAGGTTCTCCGCGAACGCCGACGCGCCGTAGGCGGCGCGCGTGCCCGTGGTCACCGTCGGCTTTGATCCGGGATCGGGCGCTGGCGCCGGAGAAGTCATGCGCGGACGGCGGGTTGGCCGAAGTCGGTGACGCCACGCGCGAACTGCTTGATGCGCTGGCGGGGGAACGGCTCGAACGGCAGCATGCGCAACGACGGCCCGTCGAGCGCGGCGCGCGTGAATTCACGGTTCGCCAAGGTGGCCTCCGCTTCCGCGCGCAGCGTTTTGGCGATCGCGGCTTCGGCGCGGATGAGGTTGCGCGTCTCGCCCGGATCCGCCTGCAGATCGAAGAGTAGCTCCCGGCCGCCGTTGGCGAGCCAGACGTACTTCCAGCGGTCGCGGCGGACCATGCATTTGAACAGCCGGGTGCCCGGAGTGCCATACATGCCGACCAGCGTGTCGCGCGGGGCGGTCTCGCCGCGGAGGGATGCGAGCAGGTTGTGACCGTCGCGTAATTCAGCCGGTCCGCTGGCGGCGGTGGCGAGGCCGAGGAGATCGGTCAAGGCGGTCAGGCCGTTGAAGCGATCTCCGGCGCGGAGGCGGGCGGGCCAGCTCACGAGCATCGGCACGCGGCAGGAAGCCTCGAAGAAACTCTCCTTTTGCCACGCCCGGTGGTCCCCCAGGTGATCGCCGTGGTCGGAGAAGAAGCAGATCAGGGTGTTGTCGGCGTCGGGTCGCTTTTCCACCGCGTCGAGGATCCGGCCGATGCAGTCGTCGACGAATTCAATGGCGCCGTAATAGCGGGCGCGCAGCTGGCGGGCCTGCCCGGCGGAGATGTCCTCGGCCCAGACGGCGTGGTTCATCCAGCCGAGGTAGTCGTCGGCGGCGTCGACCTCCGGGTCGCCGGGGACCGGGTTCGGCATGTCATCCGGGTTATGTCTCCGGTTGTAAGGGATAGGCGGCGCGAGTGGCGGATGCGGTGTCACGTACGACACGAAACCGAACCAGGGGCGCGGATCGGGTCGGCCCATCTCGTCGATCGCGCGGCCGGTCGCCCACGATTCCACGGTCAACTCCTGCGGGACGGGGCGGGTCTGGGGTGCGTAGTACATGTCGGTACGTTCCCCGTGCACCTGCTCGAGGTGGGAAAAGGCCGGCGCCTTTTCCCGCAGCCACTTCACATAGTCGTCGGCGAGGAACTCCGCCTCCGTGGACCACAGTTCCTCGCTGTATTCCTGCAGCTCGAAACCCAGCGGCTCCAGACGCGGCTCGGTGTGGAATTTCCCCAGTCCCCACGTGCGGTAACCGCGGGCGGCGAGGATCTCAGGCAGGTACGGCCCGCAGCGCTCCCGCACGCTGGTCGCCGGCGCCCAATTCGTCAGCCATTGGGTCGCGGAGGGCTCGCAGCCCGACATCAGGGTGTAGCGGGTGGGCACGCACACGGGGCAGCTGGTGTACGCATTCGTGCAGGCGATGCCCCGCGCGACGAGCCGGTCCAGGTTCGGGGTCCGCACGACCGGCGCGCCAAGCGCCGAGATCGTGTCGAACCGCTGCTGGTCCGTCATCACGAAGAGGATGTTGGGCGGGGACATGGGGTGTTGCTGAAAAAGTGCGGGCCGGTGGCGGGTGGCGGCGGTTGTGATTCCGGGGCGGAGTCTCCGGCCGTCAAGCGGCCGGCGGGCCCGGCCTAGAATTCACCCCGCAGGCCAAGGACCCAGTTGCTGCCGTAGTTCTCGGCCACGAAGAGGCTGCCGTTGCCCTCGTAGACCTCGTACTTGCGGTTGAAGATATTCCGGGCCTGGACGAAGAGCGTGAAACGGCGGCCAAGGCGCAGGTCGAGGTTGCCGTCGTACTTGATGACCTGCGGACGGTAGCGCGTGGCGCTGCTCCACGGCGCCTCGTCCTCCCAGCGCGTCCGGAGGCCGACGCCGAGGAGACGGAACCGGTAGTCGACGCCGCCCGTGATCACGTGGGGAGTGAGGCCGATGCGGCGCTCGCTGGCGTAGGTGCGGGTGTAAGAAGCGAACACCGTGGCGTTGCCGAGCGTGGTCGGGAGAAAACCGAGGCGCTGGCGGTACTCGAGCTCCATGCTGCGAAAGCGCCGCGTCCTTTCGCCCTGGGTGTTGGTGATGACGGTGTAGCCGGTGAACACCGGATCGGTCAGCCCGTATTCCTGCGGGGTGAGCTCGGTCAGCGTCTTCAGGTTCTCGATGTGGGTCTCCGTGAACGTGGCGCGGAGGCTGCCGTTGCCGGAGAGGTAGTACGCGAGGCTGGCGGCGATCCGCTCCGAGTTCTCCGGTTTCAGGTTCGGGTTGCTCACCGTGACCAGTTGCGCGGTCTCGTTGATCGACATCAGCCCGCTGAGGTCGAGGACGTTGGGACGGTTGATCGCCCGGCCGTAGCCCGCGTCGGCGATGAGGTTCTCGGAGAACCGGTACTTCGCGGTGACGCTCGGGAAGAAGTTCTCGTACCGGCCTTCACGCGCCACCATCGGCTTGCTGCGGTACTGGTAGTCGAGGCCGGCGACCGTGGTGGCGCGCCCGAGGGACCGGTTGACGGCATAGCCGGCCGCGGCGACCTGGGAAACCGTGAGGGGATCGAATTCGCGGGAGAGCGTGCGCGTCTCCTCCCAGCGCAGGCCGGCCTGGAATTGCCACGGGCCGGTGCGCGTGTTGGCCAGCACGTAGGCGGAAGGGATCAGCTCGGTGAAACGCTTCCGTTGCGCGAAGGCGGCGGTGTAGTAGTTCTCCGCGGTCGTGGTGCTGACAAAGTACTCCGGGTTGGAGCGGAACAGGCGGCCCACCGCGTCACGGTTGGCGTAGGCCGGCCCGCCGCCGCCGTTGATCGAGCGGAAAACCACGCCGAGGCCGTCCGGGGCGAAGACGAACGGCGTGGGGAACGCGGCGTAGGTGCCGGCCGTGCCGCCGCCCGGCCCGGTGTAACTGTAGTTGTACAGCGAGCCCTTGTTGTCGGCGTTCGTGATCCGCTCCTGCCGCTTCGCGCCGAACTTCAGGAAGGTGGGCCAGCGGAGAGGCGTGTTCCATTTTCCGTTCAACGCGGCGTTGCTCACCTCGTTGTAGACATACCGCACGTCGTCGGTGACGCGCGGGTTGGTGTACGACGCGAGGCTCGACCAGTCCTGGCCGCCCGTCTGGGTGAACTGCCACGCGCTGGAGGTCGCGCTGGGGCGGGTCGCCACCACGGTGAGGTTGGCGACGGCGTTGACCTGGGCGTTGCCGGCCATGCCGGTGCGTAAGGCGCCGTAGGTGTTGCGCGAGACCGACGCCGAGTAGGCGCCGTCGAAGGTGAAGCCGCGCCAGCGGTACTCGAACTTGGGAATGACGGTGTAGCCCGTGGTGCGTTTGTTGATATTCCCGTTGCCGTTGTTGAGGTTCGCGGCACCCGCGGAGGTGCGGATGGTCAGCAGGTCCGAGCCGGCCAACTGGTTCGCGCCGGTCGTCAGGGTCGAGAGGCGGTTGTAGGCGAACATCTCGTAACCGTTGAAGCTGCCGCTGAGCGAGAGGATCAGGCTGCCGGTGGCCTTGAAGTCCACCGTCATGGTCGCGGTCCGTCGCTCGGTCCACTTGGGGCCGTCCTTGATGATCACCGAGGTCACGACCTGCTGTCCCGCGGCGGCGCCGGTGCCCGCGCCGTAGGCGTTCTGCACGCGCTGCTGCTCGTTGTAGAGGTTGGACTCGCTCAAGCCGAAGAGGAGGCCGAGGCGGCCGTTCAGGAAGCTTTCCGAGTAGTTGAGGCTGGCCGTCGGCCGGACCTTGCGCCCGATGCTGTCGCCCGGGCCCGGGGTCCGCCGGAGGGTCATTTCCTCGGAGTTGAGTCCGCCGCTCAGCGACCAGACCAGGCGCCGTCCCTTCGTGTCGAAGGCGCGCTTCATCTTCATGTTGATGGTCCCGGAGATCGCGTCCCCGTCGAGGTCGGCGGGCGTGACGCGGGAGATCTCGATCGACTCGATGCTGTTGATGGAAACCTGCTCGAAGCTGAAGCTGCGCGTGGCGCTGCCGGTGGAGCCGTTGGTGGTCGCGCCGTAGACGCCGAAGCCGTCCGCGCTCGCTGACTTCATGCCGTCGACCGAGACTCCGGCGTATTCCGGATTCATGCCGCCGAGGCGTGGTCCGCGGGTGTCGGCCTCGACCGTCTCCATTTCGATCCCCGGGAGGTATTTCAGGAACTCGCCGACGTTCCCCTCGGTGACATCACCGAACAGGTCGGAGGATACCGAGGTTCCCAGGCTCATGGAATTGCGCTGGTTCATGATCTGCTTGGCCTGCCCCTCGGCACCCGAAGAGATCACGAACGCGCCCATTTTTACCACGCCCTCGCGCGCTCCGGGTGCTTCGGCCGACGGGGCCAGCTCGAAGTCGCGCGCGACATTGGTGCCGGCGACCACGGTGATCGTCTGCGAGACCGGCGGGTAGCCGGCGAAAGAGACGGTGACCTTGGCCGGTCCGGCGGGCACCCGCGGCAACGTATAATAGCCGCCGGCCTCCGAGGAGGCGAGGAGGGTGGTGCCCTCGACGCGAATCTCCGCGTCGCGCACAAACTCCCGCGTGGCCGGGTTGAGAACCCGTCCCGAGATCGAGCCGGTGGCGGATTCCTGGGCGGAGCTGAACGCCGCCGGGAGCAGGACGGCGAGGATCAGGAGGGCGCCGCGCCGGAGCAGGCTGCCAGGGTTGAAGATTCGGGTGGTCATGTGTGGTGACTGGCGGTTGCGGAAAAGCACTCCGGCCCGGTTGCTCCAGGCTGGAGGCGGGAAGAGGGAGGCGTCAGGGGGCGAGGACCTGCTTCGCGGCGACGAGGCGTTCGCGAAGCAAAGAGTAGGCGAGATCCTGCACGCCGACCTTGGCGTCCAGCGCCGCGCCGGCGGCGAGGGCCGCGCTCTGGCCGAGCGTCATGAACACCGGCTCCATGCGGATGGAGCCGTGCGCGACGTGGGTGGCCGCGAGGCAGACGGGCGAGAGGAGGTTCTCGCACTCGCCGCGGCGCGGGATGATCGAGCGGTAGGAGATGCCGTAGGGCTTCGGCGGCACGCGCCAGATGGTGCCCTCGCCCTGCGCGTGGCCCTGCTCGTCGACGAAGATCTGCACGTTGTGCGAGTCCATGCCGAACGAACCGAGTCCCACCGGGTCGGGCGCCGCCCGCTTCCCCTCGCAGTCGTGCTGGGTCATCACGTAGTCGGTGACCATGCGCCGCGCCTCGCGGATGTAGATCATCCAAGGCCAGCCGCCGTTGTCGGTGAACTCGTCCTTGCTCAACCCGTAGGCGGCCGCCTGGCTCCGGATCTTCTCGGGCACGCGCGGGCTGTTCGAGAGGGTCCAGAGAAAGCCGCGGATGTAGGTCTCGTGCTCCCGCTCGATCTCCCGGCGCCGCTCGTAGCTGGCCTCGGGGTAGTCCCAGTTGGCGCCGGGCAGGTCGGAGCCGATGGCGTGCATGTTGTTCCAGTCGACCTTGGAACCCTTGCCCGCGAGCGGCTCGACCAACGCGGGCAGGCGGTCGTCACCGGCGTCGAAGTTGCGCAGCAGGAGCTCGTGGTCGATCTCCCGGTAGCCCGCGGGCTTCTAGATCGGGATCCACAACGCGGGATCCTTGGTGAGGCAGACGCGGTAGTTGAAGGCCTGGATCTTCCGGTCGCCCTGGCCGTTGGCGAGGCCGGGGATCCGCTGGATGCGTGGGAGCAGGCCGCTTTCCGGGCGGCCGGGGACGACGTACGGGTCGACCTTCTTGATGAAGTGATCCTTGTCCTTCTGCGTGTAATGGACGCGCGGTTGGGTGTCGCCGCGGCGCACGCCCGCGAGGGTCTCTCCGTATTGTTGCTCGGACTCACGGCCCACGGTGTACGTCACGCCGGCGGCGGCCAGCAGGTCCCCGACGTAAGTCGCGTCGATGAACATCTTCCCGCGGTAGGTCCGGCCGCTCAGCGTGGTGATCGCGGTGATGCGCTTCCCGTCCATCGTCACGCCCCGGCCGGGGCGTCGGTCGAGTCGCTCATTGTACACCACCCGGACCGCGGCTTCGGCGATCATTTTCTCGAATACCCGCCGCCCCACG
>JBEGJD010000655.1:0-3076 GCA_041184765.1 Verrucomicrobiota bacterium
CCGGCCTCGGCGCTCGCGACAGCCTCCGGCTCGAGGCCGGTTACCCGCTTTACGGGCATGAACTCGCGGCCGACATCTCGCCGCTCACGGCTGGAATCGGCTGGACCGTGAAGCTCGACAAGGGCGCCGACTTCGTCGGTCGTGCCGCGTTGGTGGCGGAGAAGGAAAGCGGGGGAACGCGGAAGGTCGTGTTCTTCCGCACCGGCGACCGGCGCATCGTGCGCGCCGATACCCCGGTGCTTGATGCCGCGGGCGCAACCGTGGGTCGCGTGCTGTCGGGGACGCTGTCGCCGATTCTCAACGAGGCAATCGGATCTGCGCTCGTCTCGAGTCCCGCGGCGGCCGGCGCGCTCGCGGTGGATATTCGCGGCGCCCGCATCGCGCTCCAACCCGTTCGCCCGCCGTTCGTCCCGCTGCGCAAAACGTGAGCTTGAGCCCGGCGCCGGCCACGGCCCTGAATTTCCCCACATGAGCAACATCCCCGCCGACCTTCGCTACGCCAAGACGCACGAGTGGCTCCGCCGCGAGAGCGACGGCACCGTCACTGTGGGTATCACCGACTACGCCCAGAATTCGCTTGGCGACATCACCTTCGTGCAATTGCCGAAAGTCGGCGCGTCGTTCCGTGCGGGCGAGGCCTTCGGGGTCGTCGAGTCGGTCAAGGCCGCGAGCGACCTCTACGCTCCCGTCGCGGGCACCGTGGTCGCGGCGAACGCGGCGCTCGATGGGGCGCCGGAGACCGTGAACCGCGCGCCCTTCGGCGACGGTTGGATGATCCGACTGAAGCCGGCGGACGCGGCGGCGGGCGGCGATCTGCTCGACGCGGCGGCCTACGGCCAGCAGGTGGGTTGAGCGACGGTTGATCCGCGGTCAGCTCTGCGGATCAATCTCCGAGATCAGGGCCTGGAAGCCCTTGTGCTCCTTCAATTCCTCGAGATCGGGATCCTGGAGCATCCAATCAACGTCGCGGTAGCCGAGCTGCACCGCCCGCCTTAGGACGCGCAACGCATCGGTGCGGCGGCGCGATAGCGCGAGGCTGCAGGCGAGGTTGTAGTGCGCCGTCGGGTTCGACGGCTGGAGGCGCACCAGGCGACGGTCCATGCGCAGCCCGTCGGCGATCCGGCCCTGCTCCGTGTAGAGCCCGCCGAGGATCTCGATCACGCGCGTGTAGCGCGGGCTGCGGCGCAGGATCGACTCGAAGAAGCCGACCTCAAACTCGACGCTGCGGTCCTTTGACTTGGGCATGGGAAGAAGGGGAGGCGGGCCGCCGCGGGCAGGTGCCGGTGTCGCGCAACGCATCGCAGCGCGCGCTCACCTGGAGACGCTGGCTTACGGGGGTCAGCCCCAGTTTGGACGAGACCGAGTTGCCGTACCATGACATGAACGGCGCACCGATCTCGAAGATTCGGTCGCAATCGAGGCACACCACCTGCGCGACCTGCGCGTCCTGGCCGGTGCGGTTCGCGCGGTAGTATTTCTCGCCGGCGCCGATATCGACCTCCCGCAGCAGCGCGCTCTCCGTCATGATCGGGAGCGTGCGGTAGACGGTGGCGCGGGCGACGGAGTCATCGATGGAGCGCGCGTAACCGAGCAGTTGCTCGGCGGTGAAGTGGTCGGGTTGGGCGAGCGCGGCGTCGAGGATGGCGAGGCGTTGGTTGGTCGCGCGCAGGCCTTTCCGGGCGAGGAAGCTCCGGAATCTCTCGTGGTCCTGCGTCTTGGTCACGGGGCGAATGTCGCGTTCGCCGCGCGCCGGTGTCAACGGGTTCGTGCGTGCACGGTGGCGCGGCGGGTTTGAATTTGCACCGGCCCCGCGGGCGCCGCGAGATGACGTGATGATCGTGGGCGTCCATCCCCTCGCGGGCTTCGACAAGGTCCTGCACTACCGGGTGCCGGAGCCGATGCGCGCCGAGGTGCAGGTGGGGTCGTTGGTGCGGGTGCCGATCCTGAACACGCTGCGGCTCGGCGTGGTCGGTGAGGTGGGGGCGCCGCGGGACTTTCCGGTCGATCGCCTGAAGGCCGTCGCCCAGGTGGCCTATCCGTTCCCCGCGTTCACCCAGGAGTTGCTCGAGCTCGCGCGCTGGATGGCGCGCTATTACGCGTGCGGCATCGACTCGGTGATCGAGACGATGATTCCGGCGGCGGTGCGGCGCGGGGCGACGATCCGGCAGGAACGCCTTTTGGCGATCGCGCACCGGGCCTCCGCGGAGGAACTTGAAACCCTGGCGCGGCGCGCGCCGCAGCAGGCGCGCTTGTACGAGTTTCTCGCGGCGCAGGTGCGGCCGCAGCCGAAGGGACTCGTGCTGCAGCGCCTCGGGATGACGCCGGCCGTCGCGGCGGCGCTGGTGAAGCGCGGTTGGCTACGGGAGGAGGCGCGGCGCGTGGAGCGCGTAGCGTATTCCGACGGACATGATGCCGGCGAACTGGTGCAGGCTTTGCCGCATGCGCTGAACCCCGAGCAGCAGGCCGCGGTGGACGCGCTCGCGGCGGACGTCGCCGCGGGTGGCTTCAAGGTTTCGCTGCTCCTCGGTGTGACGGGATCGGGCAAGACCGAGGTCTACCTGCGGGCGATCGACGCCACGCTGCGGGCGGGCGGCGGCGTGATGTTCCTCGTGCCGGAGGTCGCGCTCACGCCGCAGACGGTGGCCCGACTGCGCTCGCGGCTTGAAGCCGTGGCGGGTGGCCAGCGGTGCGTCGTTTGGCACAGCCATCTGAGCGAGGGGGAACGGCTCGACGGCTGGCTGGCGCTGGCCACGGGCGAGGCGAGGGTAGTGGTGGGTGCGCGGTCCGCCGTGTTCGCCCCGGTGCGCAATCTCCGCCTCGTGGTCGTCGACGAGGAGCACGAGCCGGCCTACAAGCAGGGCGAGTCGCCGCGGTACCACGGAAGGGATGTCGCGGTCATGCGGGCGAAGCTGGCCGGCGCCGTTGCTGTTCTCGGCTCCGCCACGCCGTCGCTGGAGAGCTTCACCAACGTCGAGCTGGGCAAGTACCGGCTACTGCAGCTGCCCAACCGCGTCGACGCCCGGCAGCTCCCGCACATCGAGGTGGTCGACCTGCGCATCGAGGTCACCCGCAAGCG
>JBEGJD010000656.1:0-3641 GCA_041184765.1 Verrucomicrobiota bacterium
CGCTCGCGCGGCGCGGCTATGTCGTGATCGCGATCGACGCGTTTTACTTCGGCGAACGCCGTTTGCGGGTGGAGGACCTCGACCCGGCGCGCGTCTTCCCCGAAGTGCGCGACGCGCACGCGACGGTGCGGCGCACGACCCCGGGTTCCGAGGAATGGACCGCCGCGGTGAACAAGGTCTGCGGTTTCTATGAACACGTCACCGCCAAGGCCATCACGGCGACCGGAGCCACCTGGGGCGGCATCCACGTGTGGGACGATCGGCGCGCGATCGACTACCTGTGCTCGCGGCCCGACGTGGATCCGGGGCGTATCGGCTGCGCGGGCTTGTCGGGTGGAGGATTCCGCACCGCGATGGCGATCGGAGCGGATCCGCGGATCAGGGCCGCGTGCGTGACCGGCTGGATGACGGGTTTCGCGGACCTGCTGCCGCAGCACCTGCGGCACACGTGGATGGTGTTCACGCCGGGGCTGCGTCGGGCGCTGGACCTGCCCGACGTGGCCGCGTTGCACGCCCCTGGCGCGCTGTTGGTGCAGCAATGCCGGCGCGACCACTTGTTCCCGCTGCCGGGAATGGAGGCTGCGGTCGCGAGGATCGGCCAGGTCTACGCTAAGGCGGGATTGTCCGAACGTTTCCGCGGCAGTTTCCACGACGTGCCGCACTCCTTCACACCGGCGATGCAGGAGGAGGCTTTCGCCTGGTTGGACCGCTGGCTTTGAGGCGCGCGCAGGCGTTGCGTCGCGCGCCGCGTCGTGCCCGATTGGAGGGCGCCCCATGAACGTTCCCGAGGACCTCACCCGCGTCCCCCACACCGATCCGCTTGAGATCTACCGTTACCGCGACGGGCTCTACGCGGTGGATCTGCTGACGGCGGCGGTCTGCGAGTTCGACTTCTTCACGTGGCTTCAGGCCAACCCCGGTGACGCGGATGCGATTGCGCGCGGACTTGGCGTGGCGGCGCGTCCCCTCGACGTGATGCTGACGCTCTTCACGGCGGACGGATTCCTGCGCCGCGACGGCGCGACCTATCGCCTCACCGCCCGGGCCCGCGAGCATCTCGTGAGCACCTCGCCGTTTTTCCTCGGGCCCTATTACGCCTCCCTCAAGGACCGGCCGGTCGCGCGGGACTACGGTGTGGTTTTGCGCACCGGGCATGCGGCGAACTGGGGTAGCTACCGCAACGAGAAGCCGTGGGACGACGCGATGCGCACGGAGGCCTTCGCAACTTCGTTCACCGCGGCGATGGATTGTCGCGGCGCCTACCTCGGACCGGCGCTCGCGAAGGCCGCGCCGCTCGCCGGCCGCCGCAGCTTGCTCGACATCGCCGGAGGATCGGGTGTGTACGCGTGCACCTTGGTCGCACACCACGCGGGCCTGCGGGCGACGGTGCTTGAGCGGCCGCCGGTTGATGGCATCGCACGCACCATGGTCGTCCGGCGCGGTTGGGATTCGCGCGTCGCCGTGGCCGCGGGCGACATGTTTCGCGATCCGCTGCCGCGCGGACACGACGCGCACCTGTTTTCGAATGTGTTGCATGATTGGGCCGTGCCCGGCGTGCGCGCCTTGCTCGCGGCCTCGTTCGCGGCGCTGGAACCGGGGGGCTTGATCGTTGTGCACGATGCCCACTTGAACGCCGATAAAAGCGGTCCGCTGCCTGCCGCGCGCTACTCCGCGCTGCTGATGGCCATCACCGAGGGGCGCTGCTATGGCACGGCCGAGATGTCGGCGCTGCTGGCGGAAGCGGGATTCACGGGTTTCGGCTTCCGGGAAACCGTCGCGGATCGCAGCGTGGTCTGGGCGGAGAAGCCCCGCGACTGATCGTCCCTGTCCGGCCGGATTCCAACGTCTCAACTTTTTCCCGCTTCCCCATGTTTACCCTCGGCATCGATTTCGGCACCAACTCGGTGCGCGCGCTCGTCGTCCGCTGCCGCGACGGCGCGGAGCTCGGCTCGGCGGTCTTCGCTTATCCCAGCGGGCACCAGGGCGTACTGCTCGACCCGCGCGATCACAATCTCGCGCGCCAGCACCCCGGAGATCACCTGCTTGGTTTGGAGCACAGCGTGCGCGGAGCGCTGGCGGCCGCCGCAGGCCGGCGGGGTTTCTCGCCCGGAAGGATTGTCGGCATCGGTGTCGACACCACCGGCTCGAGTCCGATTCCCGTCGATGCTGCCAACCGGCCGCTGGCGTCGCAGCCGAAATGGCGGCGCAACCTCGACGCGCAGTGCTGGCTCTGGAAGGACCACACCAGCGTCGCGGAGGCCGCCGAGATCACCGCGCTCGCCGCGCGCATTCGTCCGGGCTTCATCGCGAAATGCGGTAACACTTACTCCTCCGAATGGTTCTGGTCGAAGATCCTCCATTGCCGCCGGGTGGCGCCCGCCGTTTTCGCCGCGGCGCACTCGTGGGTGGAACTCGCCGATTGGATTCCGTCGGTGCTCGCCGGTGTCGGCCGTCCCGAGGACGTCGTCCGCGGCGTGTGTTGCGCCGGACACAAGGCCCTGTACGGCGAGGAATGGGGCGGCCTGCCCGACAAGGCCTTCCTCCGTCGCCTTGATCCCGCGCTCGCGGAATTGCGCGACCGGCTCTACGCGCGCGCCCATGATGCCAATACCCCGGCAGGAAAACTGAGCCCCGAGTGGTCGCGCCGGCTCGGCCTACCGGCCGGCATCCCGATCGCGATCGGCGAGATGGACGTACACTACGGCGCCATCGGTTGCGGCGTCGCCGAAGGCACGCTGGTGAAGGTGATCGGTACCTCGACCTGCGACTGTGCGGTGGTTTCATCCGCCAAGCAGGTGCCCGATATCCCGGGTATCTGCGGCATCGTACCCGGGGCGATTCTGCCCGGTTTCCACGGCATCGAGGCTGGTCAATCCGCGGTGGGAGACATCTTCAAGTGGTGGGTTGAAGTGGTGTGCGGCGGCGACGAGGAGACCCACGCTGCGCTCACCCGCGAGGCCGCGCGCCAGCGCCCCGGCGAGTCGGGCTTGCTCGCGCTCGATTGGAACAACGGTAACCGCACGGTGCTTGTCGACCCGCTGCTTACCGGCCTTCTGCTGGGGCAGACGCTCTACACCACGAGGGCCGAGGTTTACCGCGCCCTGATCGAGGCGACCGCGTTCGGCGCGCGGGCGATCCTCGAGCGGATCAAGGCCTACCGGGTTCCCGTGCGGCGCATCGTTTGCGCTGGGGGCATCGCCGAAAAGAACCCGCTGCTGATGCAGATCTATGCCGACATCACCGGCTGCGAGATCCAGGTTGCCGGTTCCTCACAGGCGTGCGCGCTCGGCGCTGCGGTGAGCGCAGCGGTGCTCGCGGGCGCGCACCGTGACTTCCCGTCCGCGCAACGCGCGATGACGCGCGTGCGCCCGCGCCGTTATCGCCCGATCCCCGCCAACCGGCGCTCCTACGACCGCCTCTACGCCCTTTACCGGCGCGTCCACGACGCGTTCGGCGGCGTGGACCGCTCGACGGATCTGGCGTCCGTTATGAAGGAGTTGCTCGCGATGAAGCGGGCCGTGCGGTCTTCCTAAATATCCTACGCCGCGGCGACTCATAAGCGGGGAAAGACGCCGATCGCAGTGGGGCCGGGCCGGACAGCCGCGGCTTACGCGGTTGAAGTCCGATGACGCCGCCGGCCC
>JBEGJD010000657.1:0-4175 GCA_041184765.1 Verrucomicrobiota bacterium
TGGTCGCGTCCCGGATGGTGGAGAACCGGTGGGCGATGATCAGCACGGTGCGACCCGCCATGAGTTTCTTCAACGCGGCCTGGATCGCGGCCTCGCTGTCGCCATCGAGCGCGCTCGTGGCCTCGTCGAGGATCAGGATGGGGGCGTCGCGCAGGAACGCCCGCGCAAGGGCGATGCGCTGGCGTTGGCCTCCGGACAGCGCCGCGCCGCGCTCGCCGACGCGGGTGTCGTATCCTTGCGGAAGTCCCGTGATGAAATCGTGGGCGGAGGCGTCGCGCGCCGCGGTCTCGGCTTCCGCGCGGGATGCGCCGGGGCGGCCGAGCAGGATGTTCGCGAGGATCGAGTCGTTGAACAGCACCGGATCCTGCGGGACGACGGCGACGTTGCGACGCAGGTCCGCAAGCCGCAGCGCGCGCACGTCGTGGCCGTCGACGAGGACGGCGCCGGCGGTGACGTCGTGGAAGCGCGGGACAAGGTTGGCGAAGCTGCTTTTGCCGGCGCCGCTGGGGCCGACGAGGGCGCAGACCGTGCCGGCGGGGATCTCGACCGTGACGCCCTCGAGGACCGGGTTGCCCGGCTGGTAGGCGAAGGTGACGTCGCGGAACGAAAGCGCGCCGCGCAGGCGTCCGACCGTGGCCGGGGCGGCGGGATCGGCGAGGGTGACCGGCTCGTTGAGCACGACCTCGAGCCGGTCGAGGGCGGCGGTGCCGCGCTTCAGCTCGTTGCTGAGGGCGCCGAGCTTCTTGACCGGCTCATAGCTGGCGTAGAGGGCGGTGATGAGGGCGATGAACGTTTCGAGCGCGAGACCGCCGCGGTAGGCGTAGACGAGGGTGACGGCGATGCCGACGGCGGAGATGACCTCGATGGCGGGCGTGAGGGCCTGCGCGTACTTCACGATCTTCATCTGCGACGTGATGAGCGCACGGCAGGCTTCGGCGAAACGGGAGGTTTCGCGTTCCTCGAGGCCGAAGGCCCGCACCTCGCGGGCGGCGGCGAGATTCTCGGAGAAGTGGCTGCTCACGCTGCCGAGCTGGCCCTGCACCTGGGCGGCGCGGCGGATGACTTTGCGGCCGACGAAGCGGACCGGAAACACCGTCAGCGGCACGGCGGCGAGGCAGACGAGGGCGAGCAGGACTCCCTCGGAAGTGACCGCCAGGTAGGCCACCGCTACCAATGCGCTGACGAGGGTGGCGGGCTGTTTGATGCCGTCGTTGGCCAGCAGCGTGAGCGTGAACTGCAGCTGCTGGGTGTCGGCGAGTCCCCGGGACATGAGGTCACCGGTTTGCTTGCCCTGCACAAAGGAGAGCGGGAGCGCCTGCAGTTTCCGGAAGTAGTCGAGGCGGAGCGCCTCGAGCACGCGCACGCCGGCGAATTGCGTGAAGTAGCCGTTGAGGTAGCCGCTGGCGGCGCGGAGCGCGAAGATGAACGGGATGTAAGCGGCCACGAGGACCACCTGCAGGAAGGGCACCTCGCTGGCGTCGGGGGAGAAAATCCGCGGGAACACGTGCTTTACCAGCAACGGCAGGCCCGCGCCACTTGCCGCTCCGTAAAGCACACCGCAGAGGATCGCGAGCGCGATGGGACCGCGCACGGTGGCGAGGTAGCGGAAGTAGGGCCGGAAGCGGTTCACGTCGCGGTCAGGCTCAGTCCTTCGAGGAGCGCACGTCGAGCGCGTCGCGGAGACCGTCGCCGACGAAGTTGAGCGACAGCAGGGTGAGGGAGAACAGCGCCGCCGGGAACACCAGCAGCCACGGGAATTCCTCCATCTTCTCGGCGCCGTCCTTGATGAGGACGCCCCATGAGCTCATCGGCGGTTGCACGCCAAGACCGAGAAAGCTGAGGAACGCCTCAAGCAGCATGACGGCCGGGATGGTGAGGGTGGTGTAGACGATCACCGGTCCGAGGATGTTGGGCAGGATGTGGCGGAAAATGATGCGCCGGCGTCCGTAGCCGAGTGAGCGGGCGGCCTCGATAAACTCCATGCGTTTCACCGCCATCACCTGGCTGCGCACGATCCGCGCCATGGTGAGCCATTCCACCGCGCCGATCGCGACGAAAAGCAGGATGATGTTCCGGCCGAAGAAAACCATGAGCAGGATCACGAAGATCGGGAAGGGCAGGGAATACATGATGTCGACCACGCGCATCATGAACGCGTCGCGCTTGCCGCCCACGAAGCCCGCCACCGCTCCGTAGACCACACCGATGGTGAGCGCGACGAAGGTCGCGGCGAGACCGACGCCTAGTGACACGCGCCCGCCGGTCAGCGTGCGTACGAGGAGGTCGCGGCCGAGGGTGTCGGTCCCGAGCCAATGTTTCGTGCCGGGCGGCGAGGCGCCGAGGTCGAGCCGCTGCTCCTCGTAGCCGTAGGCGGAGAACAGCGGCCCCAGCAGGCAGGTGATCGCCACGAAGATGAGGAACACCAGCCCCGCGACCGCGAGGCGGTTCTTGCGCAGGCGCAACCAAGCGTCGTGCCAGAGCGAGGAGCCCTGCTCGGGGGCGGCGGCGGGAGTGGCAGCGGATGCTTCCATGCGTTCAGCCCTCGAGGCGCACCTTGGGGTTGAGCCACGCCTGGACGACGTCGACGACCAGGTTGAGCGCCATGATCAGCACCGCGTACAGAATGACGGTGCCGAGGACGAGGGTGTAGTCTCGGTTGAAGGCGCTGTTCACGAATTCGCGGCCGATGCCCGGGATCTGGAAGATCGTTTCGATCACGAACGAACCCGTGAGGATGCCGGCGACGGCCGGCCCGAGGTAGGAAACAACAGGCAGCAGGCCCCCGCGCAGCGCGTGTCGGGTGACGACGCGCCACTCCGAGGCGCCCTTGGCCCGCGCGGTGCGGATGAAGTCCTGCCCGAGCACCTCAAGCATGCCGCCGCGCGTGAGGCGGGAGATCGGCGCCGCGTAGGCCAGCCCGAGGACGAGGGTTGGCAGCACACGGTCGGAGGGGCCGTACCAGCCCGAAGCGTTGAACCAGCCCAGGTGGATGGCGCAGGCGAGCACGAGGAGCGGGCCAACCACGAACGTGGGAACCGAGATTCCCAGGAGCCCAAAGCCCGAGGCGGCGTAGTCGATCCACGTGTTGCGGAAGACGGCGGCCAGCGTTCCGAGCGTGACCCCGAGCACGAGCGCGAACGCGATCGCGAGGGCGCCGAGTTCCGCGGAAACCGGCAGTTTGTCGCCGATGATCTCGTTGACCGTGCGGTTGGGATACTTGAACGACGGTCCGAGGTCGCCCTTCGCGAGGCTGCCAAGGTAGTCGGCGTACTGGCGCCACAGTGGCTTATCCAAACCGTAGTGCGCCTCGAGGTTGCGCAGGATTTCGGGCGTGACCGCCTTTTCGGCGGTGAACGGACCGCCCGGCACGAAGCGGATCATGAAAAACGTCGCCGTGATGACCGCGAAAAGGGCCAGCAGGGATTGCAGGAGTCGCGACGTGATGAAACGCAGCATCGTGGGAGCCGGCGAACGGCGGAAAAGGAAGTAGCCGCCGCGGGCGGGAAGGGAAGGATGGAAACGAAGACCGCTTCCGCCTCGACCGGCCGCGGCCCGGCCTTTTCGTTTCGCGGACATGAACCTCCTCGCGATCGAGATCGGCGGCACGAAGCTCCAGCTCGTCCTGGGTGACGCGTCCGGCGCGATCCGGATGCGGCGCAAGCTGGAGGTGGCGCGCGGTGAGGGGGCGGCCGGGATTCGTGCGCAGATCGCGTGCACCGTGCCGGAGCTGCGGCGCGAGGGGCCTTTGGCTGCGGTTGGCGTCGGCTTCGGTGGACCAGTCGACTGGCGCACGGGGCGGATCTGCCTATCGCATCAGATCGAGGGCTGGTCGGAGTTCGATCTTGCCGGCTGGCTGGAAGGGATCGCAGGCGCACCCGTGTTCGTCGACAACGACGGTAACGTGGCCGCGCTCGGCGAGGCGAGGCGGGGCGCGGGAGCGGGGAGGCGAACGGTTTTTTATGTGACGCTCGGGAGCGGGGTTGGTGGTGGGTTGATCGTCGACGGTGCCATCTACCATGGAGCATCACCGGGAGAGGCGGAGATCGGGCATGTGCGTCTCGATCGCGACGGCACGATCGTCGAGCACCGCTGCTCGGGTTGGGCGGTGGACGGACGCGTGCGGGCGGCCGTGGCGGCGTCGCCGGGAGGCGCGCTGGCGCGTCTCGTCGCGACCT